>JAQCEL010000021.1 GCA_027618655.1 Pseudomonadota bacterium
CGTCGCCTGCAGTATGCAAGTCATTTCTTGCAGGACGCACGACTCGATTCAAAGCGCTTGATTCAGGCACGCACTTTCTACCCTATGCCACTTCGTTGCGTATGAGCGATATCGGGTATAAAAACAAAAACCAGTCTGCGCTTAATATTTCATATGACAGTATCGAAGATTATGTCCGCAGCTTGCGCGCCGCGATCGCTACACCCTACCCGGAATATGAAGCCATCGGCATCAAAGATGGGGACGATTACGTACAACTTAATACGAACACGTTACAAATCGAGAATGAGTACTACAGTTTCGTTCGCCCTAAGCGGGTCACGCAACCTGGCGAGAAACCGAGCGCAGCGCTTCGCGATCGTGGCGTCGAATACGTCGAAATTCGCGCATTAGATGTATCCGCTTTCGACGCAAATGGTGTTAATCCGGATCAACTTCGATTTATGGAGGCGTTTGTGATCTTCTGCCTTCTAGAGCACAGTCCAACGATCTCTGAATCAGAACAGCGCACGATCCAATACAACGAATTGACCGTCGCGTTACGCGGTCGCGAACCAGGCCTGCATTTGCTGCAACACAATAAGTCGTCGAAGCAATTGACGATGTGGGCGACCGAAATCCTTGATGGCATTGAGCACGTTTGTGCTGCTCTCGATTTTGGCCATACGGAACCCGTGTACAAACGAGCGCTAGATCGCCAACGTCAATCGCTAAACGACTTCGACCTCCTCCCTTCTGCAAGGCTCTTATCAGGCATCCGTGAGACGAAGCTCCCCTTTGCGAAATTCGCACTTGATCTGTCTGCACAACACGAGCGCAGTTTCCGTGATCGACAGCTTCCAAGCGACGTCGCGGAGAAATTTAAAAAATTATCGACTGATTCGATAGCCCAACAACTCGAGATTGAGGCAAACGACGATATCGAATTCGAAGAATTCTTGCGCCGATATTTCGCCGAATCACCTAGGGAGAAATTCGTCTAAATAGGGTTTGGAACTTTCGTCCATTTTCGTCTTCCAACTTGCAATGATCGCCACCAATTTGTAGAGATCCCCTGATGAAACGACGTAATATTCTTGCTGGCGCGATTGGATTAATTGCGCTCCCCATTCTCAGTTCCAAGTCCAAATTCGTCCAAGCGGCGATGAATTCTGAGTCGATAGAATCAATTCAATTGCAGTGGCGCAAGCTTCTCGCAGAGTCGGCGACTGTCGCAAAGGATTCGAAGCCACTTGATCGAGACCCATCAAGTTGGCGCAAGGAGCTACCGCAAGACGCATTTGAAGTATTGTTTGAAGAAGACACCGAACGACCGTTTTCAAGTAAGTTGAATGACGAAAAGCGCCCTGGTGTATTCGTTTGTAGAGCTTGCGATTTGCCGTTGTTTAGCTCAGAAATGAAATTTGACAGTGGCACGGGGTGGCCGAGTTTCTTCACGACCATTCCGAATCATGTGGCGACGAAACGAGATTTCAAATTGATTTGGCCGCGAACAGAATACCACTGTGTAAAATGTGGTGGCCATCAAGGTCATGTGTTCGAAGATGGCCCCGAACCGACCGGCAATCGGTGGTGTAACAATGGACTTGCCTTGCGCTTCATTCCGGCAGAAACGGCATAACTTAATCGAGATGCTCTAACGCGTAGATCGCGATTTCGCAATCTCTAGATAGATATACGCCACCACCGAGGTTTCGAAAGTAGCGCTGAAGCTTAGGACGGTACCAATCTACTGTGCGTAGATTAACCGCAGAATCAGTTCGCGATTGGTCACAATTTTCAACGTAGTCCTCTTCCGTTAACACGCTGAAGTACAAGATGCCTTGGCATAAGGAATCGAAATTTTTGATGGCTGCCTTTGCTTCCTTATCGTTTAAGTATTGGATCACGTCATGACAAACCACTAAATCGAACTTCTCTGGCGAACAATATTCGCTAACGGCTGCACATTCCCAACCGAATTTCGCGCATGCGTACTGACTGATATCGACGCCGGTGTACGTTGCCTTGGGGAAGCGGCCAAGCAGGGGTAATTTTAAGGTTCCGACGCCACAGCCAAGATCGACAATCGATTGGACCTTCAAACCCAGAAAACGCGTATAAGCGCCTAGATAGCGAGCCAGATTGTTGAAGTAGATCGGCTCCGCCACCCGCGTTTTTCGGTCACCGTAGTAACGCGTGTAGTACGCCTCATCGAATTTATTTATGTTCATCGGTTGGCCGAATGAATTAGGTTACTCAGCATATGTTGGGATTTCGCCCGCTACGAGCACAAGTAGTTGAGTAGACGGTCGATAACCTAGCTGAGCGACAGAGTTAAAACATCTCTTAACAGTGCGTAATAGTTCATCATTTCTCAACAAGCATTAGTCTAAGATGTTGATCATACTTATGATAATTCCGAAATCGAAAATTAGCCCGAACCTGTAGGAACGACACCATGCGAATCCGACAATTTCCAACATTACTAAATGCACCGCTTTTTCTTGTGCTGTGCAGTCTCGGCTTTAATGCTGGTGCCCTACAAATGGGTCCGCTAGATTCACATTCCAAACTCGGTGAACCGCTGCAAGCAACAGTCGGACTGTGGCTTAATTCCGCAGAAAAATCGCGAACCGTGCGCTTTACAGTCTCGCCCGATCTCGCTTATCGCCGGAACACTGGCATTACCGAAATCGTAAACCAAATTGAGACGCGCCTCGAACGAACGGCAAACGGCAACGTCTTCTTTAGCATGCGTACGGAATCGCCCGTGACCGAACCAATCGTTGCATTTCGACTGAAAATTACGATCGGCGATAACGCAATAATGCGCAACTTCTCAGTTGCATTGAATCCAACTCCATCGCAATCGCAAACGAAAGTTGCGACGCAAGCTGCCACTAAATCTTCTTCTAAGAAACTAGATGCTATTGATGGGCCGACTTACTTTGTATCCAATGGCGACACTCTTTGGGGAATTGCACGTCGGATCACGCGATCAAATGCCGCAAACAAGGTGCAAGAAATTTTCGCCGCTAACCCTAATGCGTTTATTAACGGAGATCAAAATAAACTGAAGTTAGGGGCGAAGCTGATCCTATCGCAACTGCCTGCTGCTAATGCTCAGCAACTCGAATCCGTGGCGCCGCAGACAAGCGTAGCTGAAAAGATCAGCGTAGTAGAAGACATCGCCGTTAAACCACAATCAACAGCCGCGCGAACTGATCGCGTAGCAACCCGGTCGCCCGAGGTCGATTGGAAACTACGCAAACCTGAAGTTGCGGCAGAGCTAGCAGCACTTGATGAAAAATATGCGGCATTAAAATACCGCTTCAGCGCGCAATCGATGGCCCCCACCGAGGTGGGTACTAGCGTTGCTAGCGAAAACAAAATGACGGACACATTGCCAGCAACTAAAGATGTGCGCGAGCCTGTTAATTCGCCTAGTGCCACCACTACGGCGCGTCCAAGCGAAAAAATATTACAATCCGAGCCACCCCAATTGAATAGTATCAACAGCACTGTTGGCGCTGATCAGAATGTCACTAATGAGGACATCGATATCGCGACCACTTCGCGGATGTTCGATTGGGTACTCTCCTCTACATCACGCCTTTATTCGCTTTTTATAGTGTTGGCGATTTGTTCTATTGCCCTCCTCGGATTCATGGCGCGCAAAGAATTGCGGACGCTAGGAGATCGTAGATCTGAGCATAATTTCAAGGCGCAAGAGCAGGCCCGTCGGGCAGAAGTAACACGTAAAGCGAGCAGTCGCATCGAAAACGAAAGTAAAGCGAGCGAAGTAATCGAACCGCGCGACGACGATAACGCAATGCGGACTTCTGGAGGAGCGAGCCCGGTCCAAATCGCAGACATTAAAGAAGCGGACATCGATATTAACATCGCGCACGGACGCTACAACGAGGCCGAAAAATCTTTGGTCGACGTCATCGCTGCGGCGCCTCGAAACTATTCGGCGAAGCTGCGGCTAATTGAAGTTTATTACATGACAGAGCGAGTAAGTGAATTCTGCGCGCTGGCAGATGAGCTCCAGAACAATCATCGAGAAGACATGGCCGATGATGAATGGCGCAGAGTTATTCGAATGGGGAAGATTATCGCTCCAGATGAAGTGCGCTTCAGCGGGCCTAGAGCGGTAGAAAACGCTTCTCGTTCGGCCTAATTAATTACCGGCGCGAGCGATTCAACAGTCTGGCAGGGAACTAGTTGTATCATCCAGGGCCCAAGCCCTACAACAAATCGACTGGTTGGAATCTTAGATGCTAGTGAAAGGTGCGTACGTCGTATTATCAGTTTTCGTCTTTTTGTGCGCTGCGTGCGCAAAAGATCTCACGCCTCAAGAAGTCGCGAGTCATTTTTGGACCGCCGTCCAGAACGGAGATGCGGGCGAAGTACGACGTTACATCACTGCGGCAGACGCACTCTCGTTGAAGTCGCTTGATGGTGTGTTGCCCATTTCCAATTCAACGTTCGAACGTACGGTGACAGAAGCGACAACCGCGTATGTTGATACGACGATAACAGTTGTCAGCGACAAACCACTGGATTTTCCCCTAAAAACCTATCTGATACGCGAAGATAAGCAATGGAAAGTCGATTACAAGAAAACGATCTCCTCGGTAGAAGCGGCCGGTAAGCTGGCGGGCGTGATTAGCAGGATCCACGAATTTGGAACTGCGCTGCAAGAAGGAATTGATCGTTCCGTAAAGCAATTTGAGGATACGGTTCCGCAGATTGAACAAGAGCTAACACGGTTAGAAGAGGAGATTCGACAACGCGTGCCGGAGCTCCGAGAACGCCTAGATAGCTTTGCTCGGGAGCTCGAAAAATCGCTAAGGGATCCACCGAAAAACAAGGCAGGCAGCAGCGAGCCTCAAAAGTCGATTGCTTTGTAAGGCATACTCGGGATGCGGGAGTCTGCGGAATCTAACTGAGGGGCCGAAAACAATTAGACGCGCGGGATAAGAACGTCAAAACACGAAGTAACTGGGGGCGCGGCCTTGCATAGCGGGTAGGCTCAACGAGTTAGCGTAGCCCCCGCACCGTCATTACGTAGAGGACATCTTACTTACTTGCCATACCTTCGTACATGTAACCAAAGATGCTTGGAACCCTCTCAAGATAGTAGTTTGTTAACTCGTCTATAGTAAACCCGGCGGAACGCAGCAGCGTGTCAATTTCCCTATTTAAATGGCATCCGTCGAATACGCGCCTATGTAGCGGTGTAACGCGGTCCTGCCAACGTCCAACCCTATCTGCTGTGCTTAGTCCGTGCTCGAGAAACAAAAGTCGCCCTCCCGGTTTCAACACACGATAGATTTCTTTCAGCGAGCTTTCTACATCGGCCAGGCTGCATAAGGTCAATGTTGTTACCGCAAAGTCAAAACTGGCATCCTTTATCGATAAGTTTTCGCAACGCTGCTCACGGGAATCCATTGGAAATTCCAAATATTTAATTCTACGACGGGCAATTTTGTTCATGCCCGGATTGGGATCGACAGTGGTAAGCGATCTGACCGCGTCGGAATACGACAGAAAATTCGCTCCTGTACCAGAACCAATTTCAATGACATGTCCTGCTGCCCGTTCGACGACACGGTCCCTAATTACCTCGATTTCTTCCCCGGTTACAACGTGATCGATGAGCCAAGGAAAAATTGTTTCGCGGTAAAACCCCATGAGCTATTGGGCCTTACGGCGCCCCGGAATTTATTTGTGACGTCAATTCAGCACGCGCGTCCAGATGTCGTTGCGCGGCGGTCAATGTGTTCAACTTTATTGCTTCGTCCATGTTGCGATCCGCAAGGACCATTAGGTCGGTCGGATAGCGGTCACCAAACAACGTTGATTCGGAGGTTTCTACGCTTGGTAGATCGCCTAGTCGAATACCGACTTCATTCATTGAATTGATGGGGGATGAATCTCGGGCAAGATTAACGACGGTCGCTTCGGCGGCCTCAGCCGGCGGCGACATTTCCTGAGTGACAGCGGTTTCCAGCGTCACTCTGACGCTTTCGCTCAACGTATTAGATCTTTCCATTCCTGACGATAACTCGGAGAAATCTATCTCGGTATTCGCCACGCGCTCGGCCACGTTAGCTGGCGCGCGCGCCTCGCCACTGCTGAGGTCTCCTTCAACGGGTGAATGAAGCGGATCGCCAACAGCATCCTCATCATCGTGCGATTCGACTGACAGAGGATTCGCGCTGATTCGCTTCGTTGGAACGATCCCATTCGGTGGGCGCGATAAATCAGGCGCTGGTAAACCGGCGCGCGCATAAATTGCGCGTAGCTTCTCTTTCGCCAATTTGTGCCCCCCAAGCGCCGCGTCGCGATAAAAACTAATCGCCATGGCTTCGTCTTCTACGACCCGTGTGCCGTGCATATATTGCTCGCCCAATCGATATTGCGCTTCAGTGTTACCAAGAACGGCCGCGCGCACTAGCCACGCAGTTACGTCGCCTGGACTTTTTGTACTGGATTCGTCGCGAGACGCTAACTCTGCCAGGAACAGGGCAGAATCCGCATGGCCTTCAGCCGCTAATTCCTTAAGTGCCGCTAATCCCTGTTCTTGATCTTGTTGCAAGCTAACTTGCGCTTTTTCAAAGCGTTTGCGGAGTCCACCATCGGGCACCGGAGCTTCGCGCGCGTGCTCATTACGGATGGATATTGGCCCTTTCTGGGCCGGCGCAGTGGAATTCGTATCCAGATCAACGCGGATCCCATGTTTTTGTGCGAGCTTCAGTGCGACAAGCTCGTCTCTTGTAAACGCTTGGTTGACTGGTTTGCTCTGCGATTCTCCCGCTTTAAGGGTCACGTTCTCGCTGTTCGTCGCGAGCAAATCGGATTCGGACGTGTGCTCCAGTTCGCTTGTTGAACTTATGCGTGTGATGCCGGAGTCGCCCTGATTTCGGTCGCTTCCACGATCGGCATCGACACTAGCCGAATCGGCGAATAAATCGTCTGACTCACGAAAATCGACTCCGGCACGGATCATTTGTTCCATATTGGCTGTTGCCGACGCGTGACCTTGTTTCGATGCGAGCCGGTAAAACGCTAACGCCGACGAGTGGTCTTCAGCGAATCCCTCGCCAAGAAGATACATATTGCCTAAGTTGTACTGCGCTTCGGCATTGCCAAGTTTCGCGGCGCTCAGATACAGCTTTGCCGCCTCAGTATTAACAATAGACAGAGGGCGAACCCTTGTATCATCGTGTCATGCCTCCGTTGCATTACCGCCACAGTGACACCGTCGGCGTGGAATCGGGATTGTGAGTCGGAACGACCCGGGCACAGTATATGGCGTCTTTAAGCCGTGGGCTATCAAGGTATTCGATTGCTAGATTTGTGATTAAATTACAACAAAACGCGAGTTGTCGTGATCTTCGCTCAGACCCACGGAGCCGAAATCTCGACGGGGCGACACTGCGACAACGCGCCCTTGTACTCGCCGCACGTCTAAGGTGCTCTGTAGATCAAAAGCTAGCGAAGCTATTTAGCGTAGTTAATGAGCGAATTAAATGATCCGCGAATTCGCAAACCACTCAGACTCGACGATTGGTGCTGGTTTTTTGACGTCTAGCGGCGGACTTCACATAACCGAGAACCACGATATTCTTCCCGTTGCTGGAAATATGCTTCTGGTCGTCCATGTCTTTCATCACCTTGCCCACCATTTCGCGTGAACAACCCACAAGGCGCGCAAGCTCTTGGCGCGTCACCCGTACTTGCATCCCGTCCGGATGTGTCATTGCGTCAGGCTCTTCGCACAAATCCAAGAGCGTTCTTGCGACACGGCCGTACACATCCATAAACGCGAGATCACCAAGTTTGCGGTTTGTATTGCGTAATCTACGCGCGATTTGGGACGTCATCGCGATAATTAAATCTGGATAAAGATCGGTCAGACTCCGCAATTTGCTGTAACTTATTTGCGCGATTTCACATGCGCCGCGCGCGCACCAACGCGGTGCGCCCGGCATCTTCGTTGAACAAGCCAATTTCGCCAAAAAAATCGCCCGGATTTAAATAGGCTAAGACTATTTCGTGCCCCTTATCGTCTTCTAGGAGCACCGTGACCGAGCCCATGATGATGTAGAAAAGGTCCCCGGCTGGATCCCCTTGGCGGATGATCGCGGATTTTGCGGGGAATTGTCGGCGATGACTGTGAGTTAAAAATGTCGCGATTGAGTCTTTCAATGTCGGGCTGGCAGCGTTCATAGCTCTGGTGCCTTCTAGTATCAGCGGCGACCGCCAGATCGAGCGGACGCCTGCATCCGTGACTTGGACGTCTAGTGTAGTTTAAGAATTGTAGCGTCAGCTACAGCTAGGCATTCAATTCCTGCAGGTTTTACTAGAATTTGCATACTAGCTCCACATTATCGTGTGGATCCGGGCTATTTATTGGTCCGGTGCAACCCATCGCTGTTCTTTGAACCGATATTCGAAGTTTGACATTTGTCCACTCGGAGTCCGCGACCCGTCCTTATCCTCGAATCTCGGAAACGATCGGGTCAAGCGACCGTTTACGATTTCAAACTGGTCATATCCTTGGTATCCAATTTCCTGCGCCCCAGAAAGGCGCGCAACGCGACTTGAGTCAAATCGAAACCCGTTCCATTCGTGGATGTCGGCAGCGCCGATATTCCCCCCACCGAGCTGACTGACGGATACCACGATCTCGAAAGCATCGTCATTATCGAGATCGGTTAACCAGGCGTTTGTCACCACGCCATCACGATTAACATCCACGCGCGATAGGGTACGAATGTCATTGGCGACCGCAACTTGGTAGGAACGCGTGTCCTCGTATTCGGCATCGCTGGTCGTCACAGAAATAACCAATTTGTCGGCCTCAAACTGCCAACTGCTCGGCCCTTGCGCGCGGCTTATCCCAGGTGCCAACGTCACGACCAATATCAGCACGGTGTAAATAGAGTTGTTTTGCTCCAAAATCTAACCCCTGTATGGATTAAGCGCATCTGAGTTAACAACGGCCCAAGGCATGTGCGATCCGTTGGGTAAATCCTCGCGGCGTCTTGCCACCTGATCGTAGCGACGGGCGAAGGTTCTTGAGCGACCACAGATTGCCCGATCGACTCTCCCTTAACAACCGATCTGCTTGCATCGCGACTCGGTAAAACGGACTAAAACCCGCAAGAACTTAAGTCGACAGATGGATGAATTGGTAAAGCATTTCCGGGCTTTTCCTTGACTTCCGAACATTAGCCGCTATATTACCTGGCACTACTCGATAGAGAGTGCTAACACTACCTATTAAACTCTTTTAATATCATTGAGTTAAATAGAAATCTGAGGAGAAAAATCTATGAAAATCCGCCCATTACACGATCGTGTGGTGATTAAACGTACCGAGGAAGATACAACGTCAGCTGGTGGTATCGTGATCCCGGACTCAGCGAGCGAAAAACCTTCCAAAGGAGAAGTTGTTGCCGTCGGTAACGGAAAAATTTTGGAAAGTGGCGATGTCCGCGCGCTAGACATCAAAGTTGGCGACAAAGTTCTGTTTGGCAAGTATTCCGGTACTGAAGTCAAAGTCGACAACGAAGACTTACTCGTGATGCGCGAAGACGACATCATGGCAGTAATTGACGCCTAAATTTTTCGCAATATCTAACAAGTTTCAGAGGTAAAGATACATGGGAGCTAAAGAAGTCCGTTTTTCGGATGACGCCCGCCAACGCATGGCAGCCGGCGTCAACATACTGGCCAATGCGGTCAAACAAACACTGGGTCCAAAGGGTCGCAACGTCGTCCTTGAAAAAAGTTTCGGTGCACCGACAGTCACCAAAGATGGTGTATCTGTAGCGAAAGCGATCGAACTCGAAGATCGCTTCGAGAACATGGGCGCGCAAATGGTAAAAGAAGTTGCCTCCAAAACTTCTGATGTCGCAGGTGACGGCACCACGACAGCAACAGTACTTGCGCAAGCTATTGTTCGCGAAGGTTTAAAAGCAGTTGCTGCTGGCATCAACCCAATGGACGTGAAGCGCGGAATCGATAAAGGCGTAATAGCCGCCGTCGCTGAACTGCAAAAATTCTCGCTTCCTTGCACGGACACGAAGGCAATTGCACAAGTCGGAACGATTTCTGCAAACTCGGATAGCGCCGTCGGCGACATCATTGCAGAAGCGATGGATAAAGTCGGTAAAGAAGGCGTCATCACCGTCGAAGAAGGTTCGGGTCTGGAAAACGAACTGGATATCGTCGAGGGTATGCAATTCGATCGTGGCTACCTCTCTCCGTACTTCATAAACAACCAAGAAACGATGGGCGTCGAACTCGACGAACCCTTGGTGTTGTTGCACGACAAGAAAATTTCCAACATTCGAGAGCTACTGCCGATTCTTGAAGCGGTTGCGAAATCAGGCAAGCCGCTATTGATTGTTGCAGAAGACGTTGAAGGCGAAGCGCTTGCGACATTAGTCGTCAACAACATGCGCGGTATCGTCAAAGTCGCCGCCGTTAAGGCGCCTGGATTTGGTGATCGCCGGAAAGCCATGTTGGAAGACCTTGCGATCCTAACGAACGGCACTGTGATTGCTGAAGAAGTCGGTTTGAGTTTAGAGAAAGCCAGCCTCGATGATCTTGGATCAGCCAAGCGTATTCAAATTACGAAGGAAGAAACCATCGTAATTGACGGCGCAGGCGATCAAAAAGCGATCGAAACTCGCGTTAATCAGATCCGTGCCCAAATCGAAGAAACCTCTTCTGATTACGACCGCGAAAAACTTCAAGAGCGCGTCGCGAAACTCGCCGGCGGTGTTGCGGTTATCAAAGTTGGCGCAGCTACTGAAGTCGAAATGAAAGAGAAAAAAGCGCGAGTCGAAGACGCGCTTCACTCGACACGGGCGGCCGTCGAAGAAGGCGTTGTGCCTGGTGGTGGCGTCGCACTACTTCGCGTGATTGAGACAGTCCGCAAAGTAAAAGTGGACAACGCAGACCAAGAAATGGGACTGAAGATCCTAGCTCGCGCATTGGAAGAGCCGATTCGGCAAATCGTTGCCAATGCAGGCGACGAGCCGTCAGTCATTGTCAACGCAGTCAGAGAAGGTAAAGGTAACTACGGTTACAACGCGCAAACTGGCGAATTCGGCGACATGATTGAAATGGGAATTCTTGATCCAGCTAAAGTCGCGCGTTCAGCGCTGCAAAACGCAGCTTCCGTGGCAGGTTTACTCCTTACCACTGAAGCAATGATTGCAGAAGCTCCTTCCAAAGATGACGGCGGTGGCATGCCGGACATGGGTGGTATGGGCGGCATGGGTGGCATGGGTGGTATGGGCGGCATGATGTAATTCTGTCGACCGCTAGTTAGCTCACGCTAATCGAGGCCTCGTCTATGACGAGGCCTTTTTTTTATCCGCTGAAAATTATCCTCTCGCTAATGTCGAGCATCGCGACGAATCAACCTATTCGGTGGCTGGTAACGCCAGCGCAATATTTCAAGTAGTGCGTCTTTAATAAAATTAACAATCTGTCGCACGTCCAGTCGCCTAATAAATAGTTCATGAAGATCACGATCTTTGATCGCTGAATTGCCGGTTTTGGTTAGCAGCAATTGAATTAAGCGCTAGTTAGCTTCGTTAATTCAGCGACATATGAGTCAAATTTGATCTGAAAACTAATAGGTCGATACTGGGGTCTAAATTGCCAACGCACGTGCTTAAGCAGAAAGCATACGGCACCGATATAGCTATACAACGATTAAAATTCTGTGAGGGTGTGAGAATGAATAACACGAACCACGCAGTCATTGTTTCGGCGGATCTTCGTAGCTACTTTCAAGACGAAGTTCAACAAGTGCTCGAAACTCAATCCGTCGTCGTCGCGAAAACGACCTGCGTTTATGTCGTCAACTTGCTCACCGCATTCGTCCATGCCAGTAAACTATTCGAAGACAATGGCGAAGGCCGACACATGAAACCTCTTGCACTTCATTATGCCGACGCACTCAATGCTGAGAGCCTTGCTGAACGATGTATCGCGTTGCGAAAACTCGGAGATATCGCATTGTTTGTTTCAGGATTGTTCGCTGACAGTCTCGATCGCAAAATTGTAGATATAGACTACTACATCGCCATGGGTGGCAGTGCGTATGGACACGTGCATGACCTCGCTTGTTCGCGCGCGCGAAATTCAGAAAATCAACAAGTATTCGGTGAGCTTGCAGAAAATTTTTCTAAACTCGTTGATGTTCTTGGCGAAGTAAGCGAACACAGTAATCTTCGGTCGAATAGCGATCTCTTACGGCTCTATGATATTTGGGTGAAAACCGGCGGTGCTCGCGCATTCAATAAACTCCAGCGACTCGGATTGACACCATCGTCTAATTACAACAACCGTGTAACTCACTAATTTGAAATTTTCTTCGAATTGCTTAGAGAGAGCAGTCGATTTTGGAAGCAGTATGGTCAGAACGTGTGTAGGCTCAAGATCGTCGCGAAGCACACGGAGAACAAACGCAAAGGATCGGATTTCCCAATTGCGCGATCCGGGCCTAATTAACGCTCGACTGACGAGGGTACAACGATGCTATTGACTCAACTACAACAGCAGCTTTCGCGTCTTTACGAAACGCCGAATCAGTACGACATTTATGATTTCTTAATCACCGACCAGGAATTAGCGGATGCAATTTCGCCGCCCGGGTGCAGCGCCAACGACGAAAGAGTGTTGGTTTCACAATCCCACGAACACTTGGACATTTCAGTGTACGTCGATGGCTCGACCTTAGCGCATTTGGCCAACGACGATCCGTTGGAAATTTTACACGACGGAAATCTCAATGCTTTTATGCTCGCGATTGAAGGCGTTTCGCATTTCCAATATTTGTGTTGGAACGCAGGCTTCGATAAGTCTGTGACGTTGCTCGAACTTGAATTACAGGCCGAAGTTGACAAGTACGTAACCGCGATAAGCTTATTTAGTGCGCAAGGCAATGCCGCTGATGCTAGTGCCGTCCATACGCACTTGTTCGATAAGGTGAGCTATCGAAGTGACTTAGCGCCTGAAGAACGCGCGAGGTATTGCGACGCAAATCATTACGCCGCTAAGTATTGTCGTTTGCTTAGCGAACATTTTCTCCGCGATGCGAATCACGTAAATACTTTGAATGAGCTACGCCGTTTTTATCGATTGACGCAAAACGAAAAAATTCGGCGCATCGAACAGTCTCATTAATATCGAAATCACCCGAAGTTTGAACGACTAGTCGCCAATCTTTTTGTGCAAATGGGGCATCGAATCCGGTTGCCCAGCTTTCATATAGCGTTTTTCATCGCCGGTGCGCGTGACATTCTCGTAGACCCCGTTATCTCGTTTGACGAGCTTAGTGAAGCCCACTTCTTTGAGTTCACTATTTCCAATCGGCACACTGATATTAGGTGCGGATAGTACCTTACGCACCGACGCCACAAAGTCAGTGTCACCCATCGAGATCTGGGCGGCGTAACAAACCTCCCCCCACGTTTCTAGCACTTGATCGACACGATGGATCACCTCCACCGTTTGCCCGTTGTCCGCACAAAAATAATCATATCTGGGCATTGCTTCATTCTCCGAAACCAATTTGTGATTCAATATGACGACTTGTCTCTCATCCGCTGAATGAATCAGCTCAGGGATTTTAACCCGTCACGCCGGTTCCCAGTAACTACCTCGATGATTTCCCCCGCACGCGTCCAAATACGGGTCGTTATCGGCAGACTGTCACCCCGCTTGGATGTGAGCACTCGAAGCGTAACTGATAGTAACCATCGATAATAATACGTTGAATCCACTACGCGCCCGCCACTTCACGTTAACGCGTGGACGTTTAACCGGAACGCGCCGCTACGGCAACCGCCAGTGTGAACGACCTTCAGGCCGATTCTCAGCTTTTTGGCTACTTTTTGGACTGAGCGATTGTCGCGCCGACCGATGAATACGTGGACACGCAATAAGGAACGCAATACGTCAGCGCGATTTTCACCCAGGCGTTGAAATCGAGTGAGTAGGGAACTAATCGATCCCAGTTGTTGATGAGCGCAAGAATTGTACCAACGATCGCCGCAACTTTGAGGGAGCGTCGCGCGATGTCTGCTCGAAGCGCAATGCGTAACCAAGTATCCATATAAAATAGCGTCTCGTGTCTTCCGCCATCGTCACTAACTGACAGATTTCTGGAGTCGTGATTGTAAGCGTATAATCGCCGGGTCGTGTGCCACACGTCGATCGATTGTTGCGCATTTGTCGCCTGATCACACACTCCATAATGTCTATAAATCGAGCAACCGATTTACATGATCGACGTCTGCCATCTAACGTTTGAGTATCCGGGCCATCGTGCGCTTGATGACGTTAGCTTCACGATTGAGCGTAACAGCGTAACGGCGCTTGTCGGCCCCAACGGATCGGGTAAAACCACGCTAATGCGCTGTCTGTGCGGTCTCGAGCAACCGCTATCAGGCAACATCGTGGTTGACGGTATCGATGTCGTCGATCAACCGCGTCGCAGCCACGAGCGAATGGGTTACTTATCCGATTTCTTCGGACTTTATGACGAACTTACGGTGCGCCAATGCTTGCGCTACGCTGCCGAAGCGAACCGCGCATCAGGCGATCTCGTTCAAGCGACGAAATCCACCGCTGAGAATCTCCGCTTAAGCGATCGACTCGATCAGCGGGTCGGTGAACTATCGCGTGGCTTGCGGCAGAGAGTTGCGATCGCGCAGGCGATTATTCACGAACCGACCGTACTCATCCTAGACGAGCCGGCTTCTGGACTCGACCCGGAGGCGCGGCATGATTTAGCCGTACTATTTAAGCTGCTTCAATCGGCCGGCATGACCTTGCTCATTTCCTCACATATTCTCGCTGAGTTGGAAGCATACGCGAGTGAAATGCTCGTCATCCGTGGCGGGCGTCTCGTCGATCAACAATCACGCATAACACCAGTGGCATCGACTCGCCGATTATTGATTGAGGTTATCGGCTCCGCGAATGACGCCGCCGCGCTTATTAAGCAGCATCCCGAAATACGCAGCGTCACAGCAACCAACAGCCAGATAGTTTGCGAATTGGCAGGCGGTGACAACGCACAACATGAACTGCTCATGCAGCTTGTCCAACAAGGTACCAAGGTCGTCAATTTTTCAACGCGCGAAGTAGACTTGCAGCATTCCTATTTGAACACCGTTCGATCGCCGCTTAAGACATGATGCTGAATCCGGAATTTCGCAGAAACGTGTGGCTCGAGTGGAGTATTCATCGCATGGCTCTCGTCGGCGGCGCCACCGGTGGCATTCTCACCGTAGCTGGCGTTTTTACGACGAGCAACATTGTTGCCAATGTCGCACTCATCGTCTTTCTTTTCGCCACGGTATTATGGGGCGCGCATCGTGTAGGCGACACAATCCTCGACGAACTCCGAGAGCGCACCTGGGATGCTCAACGCATGTCGGCAATTGACCCGTGGACGATGTTGTGGGGGAAGCTTTTTGGCGCAACCGTGATGCCTTGGTTCGCTGGGCTCATTGCACTCGTGGTCTATTATTTCGAACGACACGGTCCAAGCGTTGCGGATCGACTACACATGATCTCGTTCTGCGTCGCTGGCGCGATATTAGTCCACGCGCTCAGCCTCATGGGTGCACTTGTAGGAACCCATCTTGATAAATTGGGGAAAAGCACACTCACGTCCTGGGCATCAGTTGGAGCGATGGCGTTACTGGCCGCTTATTTTTCCAAGTACATTCGTGCAGACGACACTATCGTTTGGTATGGCATCGTCTATGACCGCTTCGACTTTCTCACTATTTCAGTATTCGTTCTGGGCGCTTGGATTACGTTTGGCGCTTATCGATTGATGTGTTCCGAACTCGCCGTCGCGACCCTGCCGTGGGCCTGGATCGGGTTCCAAATCTTTTTAGTCATCTATTTATCCGGCCGCTACCTCTCTCCGAGTTGGCCAATTGCCCGTTCGCTGTCTGTCGTCTCGGCAGCAGGACTCGCGACTTGTGTATGTAGTAGTTACGTCGCTGCGTTTGCACTCTACCGCGACCCGTTAGCGTTTCGTCGGCTCCGAACGTACTTCGCGAGCGGCAATTGGTTGCGTTTTTTCGAAAATCTTCCTCTTTCAATTGTGTCAATGAGCTTGGCGGTGCTGTTTGTTATCTCAAGTTCAGGATTACATTTCGCGCCCGATTATTCTGAGCACTGGCTCCAGCACATTGGGCTCAGCGCGATCGTCATATGGCTTCTTACGCTTCGTGACATCTTAATTCTCTACTGGTTTACCTACAGCGAGTCCAAACGGAGGGTCGAGACATCGACCATCATTTGTCTCGCGATGCTGTATTGGGTTCTGCCGAGTATTATCAAGTCAACTGGACTGGTCAAAACGAGCTGGTTGTTGCGGCCGCCTATACTCGAGCGACCGCTTTTATCCGCCGCGATTGTTGCCGCACAGTTAGTAATTGTTGGTGCGTTATGCGCGAAACGTTATCGCCAAAGGATTGCGCCTATCGCGATGATTAACTAAAGAGATGCTGGCCAATGCGGAATCCGGCGATATAAGTACCTGCTGCCGATCCCAAGGTACTCAGAAAAAATACCAGAAAGGTCTTTGCCACACGATTTGAGCGCCAACCTTTAAAACTAGATGCGTCGCTGCGCAAATTCGAAAAATCACCAACCGTCGGTTTACGAATATACGCTTCAACTAATGCGGTAACGAATCCGGCTCCAATCGTCGGATTAAGCGAGGTAATGGGCGCCGCCAGAAACGCGCTGATTATGGTCAGGATGTGCCCGCCAGCAATCGCAGTACCGAGGGCCGCCAATCCGCCATTGATAACTATCCACTCGACGATCAAAGTCATACCTAAAGCCGGACTACGGTAAAAACCGATACCAAAGCCGACAAAAATGAGCGCGACAATTAACCACGGTACTGCTTTAATCCAGCGACTGGCGGGCGGGATCGATGACAATTCATTGATTACTTGTTGCGCAGTGTCTGAGCTAGCGGCGGACTTCAAATCGGCCTCGAGCCCTTTTAGGTGGCCAGCACCAACCACTGCTAACACCCGCTTACTTTGGCCGCTCGCGATTTGACGGAGTTTCGCAGCCATGTAACGGTCCCGCTCCGCGATCAGTGGTTCGTATATTTCCGCGGCAGTTTCGGCAAACTGCGCGAACGTTGTTTCCAACAGATCCCCGTCTTTCAGTTTTTCTATATCTTGCTCGTCAATCTCTTCATGCACTACGACACTCGTGATCAGCCCTGAGAACAAATAAAATCGCCGCCACCAAGGAACGTTTCGGTAAATGCGCTTTAGGGTCGTGCCTATTTCACGGTCGATCAATTCTAGCGAGCATTGCTTCGCCTTGGCTTGCTCAATGGCAACCCGCATTTCGGCACCCGGCTCGATCCCGAATTGATCGGCGATCCGCTGTTGAAAAGCACTCATCGCTAACATCGCGGTGACCATGGGTGCGCGACCACTGCGTATCACTTGGAGCAAGTCCATATTCTTCATGGCGTCCGGATTCTCGAATGCCTTGAAACGACTGTCGCATAGTTCGATCGCCACAGTGTCCCATTCACCTGTCGATATTTCATGATGAACGGCGTCCGCGCTCGCGCGTGATACATGCGCGGTGCCGAGCAATCGAATCATCGTGTCGCCGATGTGTAAATCGACGACGGGTTGTGGTGCGCTCACTGTTTGTTCCATATAAGTTAAGTTCTTAAGACGTCGACGACGAAGCCATGACGTAACCAATTGCGCCCAAGCAATTCATCTTTCGATCCTACGCTGTCATTTAAGTTCATCAGCACGTGAAAGGCGGCACGGTAGACGTGATACCGAAGTTCGCTGCAATCGGAAATTTTTATACCTCGCACTTGCGCAATACTAGTCTCAATTCGAACCGCCTCGCCGAAGTTATTTTCGACGGTAAACTGAACGTCATGCCAAGCGCGACTATCATAACCCGCAATTGAATTCCGCTAATGACCATCTTTAGGAGCCTCACCACCACGATGACACGATAAATCGGCGACGCGTGAATATAACCGATTGCCAAGGCATTCGCTGATCCATTAAAAAACGCCCCCATTTAGCGATTCAGTTTTCATTCAGTCTCCTTAACGTAAGGTGGAACCCTTCAACAACCGTAGGGGAGAATCAAATTGGGCAAATATATCGCCGCCTCACTTGTACTTGGACTATGCGGCTGTCTGATACTAAATCCGACGTCGCCAGCCTTTGCTAATTCCGCTGCGCCCACGCGCAGCTACCAAGCGGAGTTTAACGAGGGTTACAGACGTTACATCCACGCTTACCGTCGAGAGAGCTATCCGACTCCGCACTACTACGCGCCGCGTCTATATCGCCCGACCGACCCAAACGGCGCGCAGCAACCCCGGCATACCCGGTATTTCTCGATGCATGCGAATGAATCTGGATGAGAACGACCAGTCGACCTTACTTTAGCGGCTCCTCGCGGATCAGGTGCCCGTTGTCTTAGCGTCCCGGATAGAAATCGATGCGCCACTTGCCCTTGTGGCGCTCAGATCGCGAGCGATTCGCTTGCGGCAGTAGCATCTCAATCGGCAAAATTTTACTATTAGCCCGCTAGACCCAATCCACTGCGCGGGCAACCGCCGCGCCCTAAACGCATTCGTTCTCTAAGTTAATTAAGTGACCCAGTTAAATCCTCGCCAGCGCGAAGCTATTCGACACGTCGGCGGCCCGTTGCTAGTTCTCGCCGGTGCGGGCAGTGGTAAGACGCGAGTCATTACCGAGAAGATCGCCTTTCTGATCAAACAGAACTTGTACGACGCCGAAAAAATTGCCGCCATCACGTTTACGAACAAAGCCGCGAATGAAATGCGTGCGCGGCTGAAGAATCCACGCGGCGCGCCTAAACCATGGATCTCAACATTTCACACCTTAGGACTGCGCATTTTACGCGCGGAATTTGAGAAACTCGGCTATCGCAATGGATTCTCCATCATGGATAGCAAAGATTGTGAAAATTTAATTGCCGATATTCTGCGCCGCTCTCCAGCGAACGATATGGCAGAGATACGCGCCACCCAGAATCGAATATCGTCATTCAAATCTGCCTTAATGACACCTGACCAGGCGCTTCGCTCCGATCTAAGCGATCCACTTTCACGACTAGCAGCGTCTTGTTACGTACAGTATGACGAGGCGCTAAAAGCTTTCAATTCGGTTGATTTCGATGACCTCATTATGCGGCCAGTGTCGCTCCTAAGAAGTGATGTCGAGGTCTGCACGCATTGGCGTGCCGAAGTGAAATATTTGCTAGTCGATGAATATCAGGATACCAATGTGTCGCAGTACGAGCTCGTACGTTCACTCGTTGGCGAAAAAGGCTCGTTCACGATCGTCGGGGATGACGACCAGTCAATCTACGCGTGGCGCGGCGCTCGCCCAGAGAATCTAACTGCGTTGCAGACAGATTTTCCTCAACTAAAAATAATTAAGCTCGAACAAAACTATCGCTCGGTCGGTACGATTCTAAATGCCGCTAATCACCTGATTGCAAATAATCCACATGTCTTTGAAAAACGTTTGTGGAGTGAGCGAGGTTACGGAGAAAAAATCAAGATCAACGGCGCCAAGGACGAACATGAGGAAGTGTATTACGTGGCCAACGAAATCCTCCATCAGCGGATGATCGGCAACCGTAAATTTGGAGACCACGCGGTTTTATTTCGCAGCAACCACCAAGCGCGGTTGTTTGAACGCGCGTTTCGCGAGCGCGAAATACCTTATCAATTGTCCGGCGGACGATCTTTTTTCGACTATACGGAGATAAAGGACATTGTCTGTTATCTTCGCGTGATTGCTAATCCAGACGACGATAGCGCGCTTCTTCGGATAATTAATACCCCGCGACGCGCGCTCGGCATGACCACGGTTAAAAAACTCGTCGCCGTCGCTGGCGAGTTAGGTTCACGACTCGTGCACGCGGGCAGTCACCCAAACGTTTCTGCACAACTGTCTTCGCGCGCAGCAAAATCTGTGGAAGAGTTTTTCGCGTGGATTGTCGAGACAACGCGTTCTAGCGAACAACTCGCACCGGCTAGCGTAGCTGCACAGATTATCGCTGACATCGAGTATCGTGACTGGATCGATCGAACCAGCGAATCCGAAACCGACGCGAAAAGGCGTCTAGAAAACGTTAACGAATTGCTCGACTGGATCACCCGGATCCACGCTGACGATTCGAGCAAAACACTGCAGGATGTGGTCGCGAGCCTAACGCTATTCGATATCATGGAGCGTAAAAACGACGAAGAAATTGGCGATAAAGTCGCGCTGATGACTTTTCACGCGGCAAAAGGATTGGAATTCCCGCATGTTTTCCTCGCCGGCATGGAAGAAAACATACTGCCGCACAAATCAAGTATCGAAGAAGATTCTATTGAAGAAGAGCGCCGGGTTGCCTACGTTGGCATCACTCGCGCTCAACAGACCCTGACGTTGTCCTACGCCCGTTCGCGACGGCGTTACGGGCAGATCGAAGAATGTGAACCGAGCCGCTTTATTAGCGAACTGCCCGCAAACGATCTGACGTGGATTGGCAAAAACGATAGTAGCCCGGACGGTCGCGTGATGGGCGAGAAAACGCTATCTGGTCTAAAACAGATGCTACAGACGCCATAAAAAATATTCCGCGGCGAGGCCCGCCCGTTATCAGTAAACCCTGCGGTACACGTGATCGCGTGATACGACACAGGCACAGCCCGGGTCTGCGGAACACCCTAAATCGGATCAAACATGCCGTGAATCGTCGCTTAATGGCGACGAATGAGGAACCCACTGCGACTCGCGACGCCATTGGATGGTCGAGCGATGCGCGATATTCTTTTTAATTTCAGTTGGTTAAAGGTGCCATTAGCCTAGCGTCCCGTTTGGCATGGAATCTGCTGTCTCTACATATCCAAAGAGAAAGTAATGGTTCTGCAAGATGAAGCAACGCATGGGTCCAGTGGTGATTCTCACGCGATCGCCCCGTTGATCGACAAAGTCGCCAGCATAAACAATGAACTCGCGAAGCGCCGACAGCAACTCTATGACGACCTGCGGTATTTCGAGTCCAAACTAAAAGAATTGGACAAACTTGACCCGTACGATTTCACGGGTCTGTCCACGATTTACGTTAGACACGCCGACAATATTCGTAAATTGCTCGCATCCATTGGTGATGTCGACTGAATGACGGCTGATCCGCTGCACGAGTCATGACCACGACACAATCACTACTGCGATATGTATCGACATCACAAATCGCAGAATAGGCCAAGCGATTGAGTGGCGTCTCTAATACCCACTAATAGTAAGATCTCGAGATTGATCGCCTACGTCGCACTCACGCAAGTTCATCAAGATTCGACTTGCATAGCGGTATTCCACCAAAGCTGAAAGAATGATTCATTTCAGCTACGCTAGTTGCAACGCCGAGGTAAACATTCATTGCGCATCGAACTCAGCGCGTGGTCCGGCTACATAGTGTCTGGCGCATGACCCATCAATTCGCTTATCCATCCGATTACTACTAAGAATTAGTGCGCGGGATATGATTCATTTTCATCCGGCGCGAAATCATCTGTCATGAAAGAACTCTGGTTAGCTAACTACCCCGCAGGCATCGCTCATGAAATTGACGTCGACGATTATTCGACGTTAATCGATCTTTGTGATGGTGCGTGTCAAAACTACCCAGACAAGCGTGCGTTCGGCAATTACGCAAGCTACCTATCATTCGCGGAGGTTGAGCGCTTATCGATCATTTTTGCTGCCTATTTGCAGCATCACGTTGGACTCGTGCCCGGCGAAAAAGTAGCGCTCATGATGCCAAACATGCTGCAGTACCCCGTTGCAATGTTGGGCATCCTGCGAGCCGGTGGCATTGTCGTCAACACGAATCCGCAATACACCGCGCGCGAGCTGCGCCATCAGCTCGTCGATTCGGATGCAAAATGCATCGTTGTCTTTAAGGGGACGTTGCGCACTGTTCATGAAGTCGCGGCGGAAACACCGCTACGCTCGATTGTGACGACGGAAATCGGCGACCTATTTTCGTTTCCGAAATCTGCGTTATTTAATCGGATCGCCCAGCACAAGTCCGAAAAATTCGACAGCCCATTCGCAATCCCGGTTTCCTCGTTTGCAACCGCGCTGAAACTTGGCGCCGATGAAGCCTTTGAACCGCCCGTCATCCATCCGCATGACCTAGCGTTTCTTCAATATACGGGAGGTACAACGGGTATTTCCAAAGGTGCGATGCTGAGCCACAGAAACATGGTCGCAAACATCCTGCAAGTCTCAGCCTGGTTTGGCGACTCCATCGACGAAGGCGAGGAGATTGTAATCACGGCGCTGCCGCTCTATCACATCTACGCGTTAACCGTAAATTGCTTCGTATTTTTTCATCATGGCGGACTGAATTATCTCATCAGTGATCCGCGTGACACATCCCGATTTTTAAAGGACATTAGAAAAATTCCGTTTACCGGGATCGGTGGCGTTAATACTTTGTTCAAATCGCTACTCGGGCACAAAGACTTTAAGAAACTCGACTTCTCAAAACTAAAATATTCGAGCGGCGGCGGCGCCGCAATCCAAAGCGTCGTTGCAAAGTCATGGAGCACTGTGACCGGAAAAACAATAGCTGAAGGGTATGGCCTAACCGAGGCGAGCCCTGTTGTGTGTTGCAACCCATTCGATGTGACGGAATTCACCGGATGTATTGGCCTGCCGCTACCTTCCACAGAATGCAAAATTGTTGCGGACAACGGTCGGCCTGCGAATATCGGCGAACCAGGCGAACTCCTGGTTCGCGGACCACAAATTATGCAGGGCTACTGGCGGCAACCCGAGGAGACGGCTGCTATGCTTGATAGAGACGGCTGGCTACGCACCGGAGATATCGCAACGATGCGTAACGATGGTTACTTTAAAATCGTCGACCGCAAAAAAGATTTAATTTTGGTCTCCGGATTCAACGTGTATCCGAACGAAATAGAAGACGTCGTTGTTTCGCATTCCGGTGTCGTTGATGTCGCAGCTATTGGTATAGCTGATGAGAAAACGACCGAAGCTGTGAAAATTGTCGTCGTACGTAGCGATCCGGATCTTAATTCGGATGACTTAATCGAGTATTGTCGATCTCGGCTTACTGGGTACAAAATGCCTCGTCACGTCGAGTTCGTCGAAGATTTACCGAAATCCAATATCGGGAAAATATTACGTCGCGGAGTAAAAGAGAAGTACGGAGAACGAATTACCACCGTCAGTTAAGACGCGATCCGCTCGGCATCTATCAACCATTCTTTAGCATCCACGATGCGCTGCGTTGGCCAAGCCGATAAGCCATGGAAATCGAATAAGCTCGGATCCGCTAAATGAGACGGCGTCACTGACTGAATGCTGCGAAAAATATTTTCAACTCGGCCGGGATGCTCACGTTCCCACTCCGCTAACATTCGCTTAATCTGCACTCGTTGTAAGTGATCCTGAGACCCGCACAGATTGCAGGGAATTATTGGATAATTTTGCTGGTCGGCATACGCTGCAATGTCCGCTTCACTGCAATAGGCCAGCGGTCGAATGACAATGTTGCGGCCATCATCACTACGTAATTTCGGTGGCATTGCTTTGAGTTTAGATCCGAAAAACATATTCAGGAATAATGTTTCGATGATGTCGTCGCGGTGATGGCCGAGTGCGATTTTTGTGACGTTATGCGCTTGCGCGAAGTTATATAAAATTCCACGACGAAATCTCGAGCACGCACCGCACATGGTTTTCCCTTCTGCGACAACGCGCTTCACGACGCTATAGGTGTCCTGCTCTATAATGTGATATTCGATGCCAATTTCATCGAGATACGCCGGTAAAACATGTTCCGGGAAACCCGGTTGCTTTTGATCGAGATTGACAGCAATCAATTCAAACTCAACCGGC
This sequence comes from Pseudomonadota bacterium, assembly GCA_027618655.1. Taxonomy (GTDB): domain Bacteria; phylum Pseudomonadota; class Gammaproteobacteria; genus UBA11873. Next base: position 24,015 of record JAQCEL010000021.1, read on the forward strand.
GCTTTGGCCTTTAGGCTGATCAGCACATCCAACATCGTGTAGGAGTCCTTGCCACCTGACAAGCACACCATGACCTTGTCGTTCGCTTCAATCATCGAAAATTCTGCGATCGCCTTACCGACGTTACGTCGGATCTTCTTGTGCAATTTGTTGTAGTCGGTTTTTGTTTTTATGGACTTCATGCCAGTCGGCCCCGGTAATGAATTAAACTGCACATTATTTCGCAGGTGTTTATCGTGGATTAATATTTCTGATTCGAGCAACGACAATGCCCCCGCTAGTAGAGCGCGTTGCGATAGTTGTCTTCAATATATTCGTCCACTTGCTGCACTTCTTCGGCACTGGGTGGATTATCAGCTGCAGCTGTTTGTTCCATAATTATCTTTCCAAGCGATGGCATCTCGTTGCGATCCTGGCGGGATTCGGGATCCCATAATTTGGAGCGACGAAACGCTTTTGCGCAATGCAGATACGCTTCTTCAACGGCGACCAATATCCCGAGTTTCGGTACGCGTCCTTTTACGGCGCAACGTTCGAGCAAGGTCTCATCTTTCACAACCGTGGCGCGTCCATTAACGCGCAAGGTTTCATCGAAACCTGGCACGAGGAACAGCAATCCGACATTTGGATTTTCCGTGATGTTTGTCAATGTATCGACTCGATTGTTACCCGGTCGTTCCGGTATAAATATCGTGTTGTCATCCAGGATTAACACGAATCCCGGTTGATCGCCGCGCGGCGACACATCAGATTTACCGTTGGCATTCGCAGTGCCAATGGTCAGAAACGGTGAGCGTTCGATGATTTCGCGGCAAAATTTGTCTAAATTAGGGATCGCCTTTTTAACCGCGAGGTCAACCGGGGTGCCTATGATCTCACGTACCGCAGACTCGTCGGCCAACACACTTGCTTGGATGTTCTGATTCATGTCTTTGTCCACCTACTAGGTTTTCTTGCTTCGCGGACTATACCAAAAATTGGCGCGCAGGCCCGGCACATACCCGTTCTACGTGCGCGTTACGGCCAGCAATGCGCCCTGCAATATCGGTGCAAGCATCGTTGCCCACTCGTATTGACCTGTATCCGTGGCGATTAAATCTTGGCGAAGTTCAATTAAAACATGTGGTAACTCGCGATTCTCCGCGTGCGTTGGTACCCCATAGTCCTTGCTGTCGATTTGATAAGGCTCGTTCTCGCCAATACACCATGAGGTACGCGTACGAAGTTGCTTCAACATGACGTCGGCCATACGGCTGTCGCGGCGGAATAAGATGCCGATATGCCATGGTCTGGATTGCTCCAAGTAGCTCGGCGTAAAGCTGTGAATCGAGACGTATGCGGTCGCGCGCCGATGCTGCGCGCGCTCGTCTAGTAACGTGCTGATTGTGTCGTGATACGGCGTAAAAACTTCATATACTCGCTGCGATCGATGCGCTTGGGTGAGCCCCTGGTTACCCGAAATTGCCGTTGCTTCACTTAAAGTCGGGATCAGCGCTTCATGGTCGAGGGGTCGGTTGCAATCGACGACGAGTCGAGAGTAGTTTTGTAAGACCGCTGTCGCGTCAAGCAGCTCGGACAGATAGCGCGCAACACCTGCCGCACCGATATCCCATGCAATATGCCGTTCGAGTTCGCTGCTCGGTAAGCCGAGATCACCAAGTGCCTCCGGGATCCGGTTTGATGCATGGTCGCAGCTAAAAAACAGTCCGGAGCGCCCCTCGGGGCGCTCCACGGTCACCGGCGGCGGTTCATGCCGGTTTAAAATTTTCGTCATCGTTCGTCTCGTTCAATCGGGCCTGTATGGAGTTCTTCATGGAAATAGCGTTTGTGCCAACCGAAACCTTGCCACGTCGTGATCGTGTCTGGAACGATCTTGAAGGTCCAACACGGCTCGACGTTCACGGAGCCACGATACTCGGCCGCATTGTCACCAAGGTATCTCGGGCCCGTATGCTCCTCACCTAACTTGTTCCAGATCGATTTCTCACCGTCCGCGAGATAAGGGCCGACCGGTTCCTCAACGACTATCGCATGCCCTTCGCAAAGGACTTTGCGGATCGGTGGCTCAGGTTCATCGACAACCAGCGACACTCGTGGGTCTGCGACCATGTAGTGCGCCCATTGAGAACGTGCGCGCGGCACTACCCAGAATGCGTCTCCATCCCAGTGGTACCACACTGGCACGACATACGGCGCGCCATCCGGTTTTAAGCAAGCGAGTCGGGCGATCCAAGGCCCGGCCAAAAATTCGTCTATTTCAGCAGCGTTAAGCGCGCCAAATTTCTTGCCACGCCAACTCATGGTGCGCTCGAATTCGATCGACAGGTGGGTTCAATACTCATATCAGATACTCTCGTTAATAAATTTCAAAATATTCGCGCTGTTCCCAATCAGTCACGTAGGATAGAAAACGACCAATTTCATGGCGTTTCAACGCCACCATGTAGTCAACGAACGGATCGCCAAAGCGCTGCCGAAAATGATCGCTCACCTCTAGCGCATCGACTGCTTCCATCAGACTCGCCGGCAATTTTGGTTTGTCCGATTCATAAGGTGAGACCTCTGGGATCCCCGGATCAAGCTGTCGATCAATCCCGTCCAGACCGCAAGCTATTTGCGAGGCCATGTATAAATACGGATTGGCGCAAGGTTCGCCAGCGCGATTCTCGATATGCGTCGCCTCATCACCCGGGCCACCTAATACCCGGATCATCGCCGCGCGGTTCTCTGCTGCCCAGGTAATTCGGTCAGGCGCGAAGGAATTCGCTACGAAGCGTTTGTAACCGTTTATCGTCGGCGTGGAAAAAACCGCGCCTGCGCGTGCATGCTCGAGCACCCCGGCGACGAATTCGCGCCCGAGTTTCGACAAACTATTTTCCCTATCCGCGTGATTGGCGAACAAGTTTCGCTCACCATCGGCATCGCAGATCGATTGATGAAGATGCCATCCGCTAGAAAAGAAATTCGGCAAGGCCGGACGAGTCATAAACGTCGCATGCAATCCTGCACGCCGGCAGATCTGCTTCGTGGCGGTTCGAAAAAGCAACATATTGTCGGCGCCCGCGATACCGCGCACGGGGTCGAACGTGAACTCGCACTGCCCTGGGCCCCACTCATCCTCCATCGTCCGTAGCGGTAACCCTAAGGGCTCGAGATTATCGTGGAGTAATTGCAGAATCGGGTCGACTTCGTCCAAGCGTTGCTCAGTTAGATATTGAAATCCGTGCGCGATCATCGACACCCCAGGCGGGTCCGGTGGCCAGCCACTTTGCTCGGGCAGCAGTTTGGGATCTTCTAGTTTTGTAATATAGAACTCGACTTCTAAGCCACTAATGTAATCCTGGCCTCGTTCATGCAACGCTTTAAGCTGCCGCTTTAAAACTTGGCGCGTATCGAACGGCATTGGATCACCGCTCGCCAGATACATTTCCGACAATACCCAACCCGTGCGCGCGACCCACGGCAAAACCCGGAAAGTCGTTGGATCGGGAACCAAGATCGCATCAGGACCGCCGGCCAAAGATGTCATGCCGAGTCCGGCGTCGCTGCTGAACAAGGGCGCAATAAAATTGTTCGTTGTGTCCATGAACAAAGTTGCCGTCTGGAAATCGACGCCGTTCTTTAGCGCGAGCAAAAAATCGTGCGCCATCACGTTTTTGCCACGCACGATGCCGTGCTGATCACCCCAGGCAATTCGAATCGTTCGCAAGTCGTACTGTTTGATGTCGGACTGAATACGCGCAACGCAAGCAGTTTGTTCTTCAGACCACAAACCATGTCGCTGAACAAAATTGAGCTGGCCTACGCTGCCATCTTGGATTGTCATGCGCCTTCCCTCAATTGGCCGAATTTAGCCGTTTGCTGAGTATAAGGACGTTCTTAGACCCCGCCCACTATTAGGGCTTTGGGACGTTGCATTTTTTGCTGCGGCCGGCCGCATGTGGGCACCAATCGACGCATAAGGTGGCTTAGCACGGCGATTATTTTGTCACGCGCTGCATCGAAAGCGCGTAGTACTTGCGGGACGGCCGTCCAACACCGCACTATCGGATTATTGAACCCACTAGAAGATTCGCAGCAAACCAATCATGACTTTTACGAATACTGAATGTTTACGTTCGCGACAAGATTTCCCCGCACTGACCCGCGAGATTGGCTCGCATCCGGTCGCGTTTCTTGACGGTCCAGGCGGAACCCAAGTACCACACGCGGTGCTCGACGCGATCCGCGCAAGCTATGTCAATCGGAATGCGAATTTCGACGGTCGGTTTCGCACCTCGCAAGACGTTGGTGCCGCGGTGAATGCCGCGCGAAACGCGGTGGCTGATTTTCTTGGCGCCGCGAGTGGCGCGGAAATCTCGTTTGGCGCGAACATGACGACGCTCAATTTCTCTCTGAGTCATGCACTCGTTCGAACGATGCAAACTGGTGATGAAATTGTCATCACCGAACTCGATCACGAAGCAAATCGTGGTCCGTGGTTAAACTTGAGAGAACGCGGCATGGTGGTGCGCGAAGTGAAGTTAAAACCCTCCGGTCATTTGGATTTGGACGACTTCGCAAAACAAATCACGTCCCGAACGAGGCTTGTCGCAATGGGCCTGGCATCGAACTCACTCGGTACCGTCACATCAGTCAACTTGGCACGTAAGCTATGCGACGACGTCGGCGCATTACTGGTGGTCGACGCCGTCCATTACGCCGCACATTTCCCCATGGATGTTAAAAACTTGGGCGCCGATTTCTTATTGTGCTCGGCGTATAAATTCTACGGCCCGCACATCGGTATTCTCTACAGTCGGTCCGGCTTACTCGATTCATTGAACCCAGACTATTTATGCACGCAAAAGAGCGCTGCCCCATACCGGATTGAAACGGGGACCTTAAATCATGCCGCAATCGCTGGTGTGCAAGCGTGTATCGATTACCTGGCGACGTGGGGCACAGGCGACTCGCGGCGCGCTCAGATCATGAGCGCGATGAGTGATCTTCATCATTACGAAAGTGAGCTCGCCGATTATTACTATGAATCCATAAAGTCCCTGCCTAAGGTGCACGTATGGGGGCCAGGGTTCGACGGCTCGCCACGTTCACCCACTGTGTCTCTGTCAGTTGAAAAGATGATGCCGGAAACCATCGCGGCCGACCTAGGCGCACAAGGCTTGCAAGTCTGGCACGGACATTTTTACGCGCTAAAAGTCCTAGAAGTATTAGGCCTTGTCGATAAAGGTGGATTACTGCGCATCGGTATTTCGATGTATAACACCCGCTCGGAAATCGATCGCTTACTCACAGCGCTCGAAACAATTACAAAATCCTTACCGTCCTAACAATCAAGGAGTATGTTTATGTTCATTGCAATGAATCGATTTAGAATCGCACCGGGATTTGAAGCTGGCTTCGAAAAAATTTGGCGCGAACGCGATAGCTATTTATCTGAAGTTCCAGGTTTCGAATCGTTCGCGTTACTAACCGGCGGCTTGGTTGAAGATCCCGACGGCGGCGACTACGTGCTTTATTCTAGCCACACGGTGTGGGCATCACGCCAGGCGTTTATCGATTGGACAGAGTCAGATCACTTCCGCAAAGCCCACGCGCAAACGAGTGCACCCAAGGGGACCTATCTCGGACACCCGAAACTCGAAACGTTTGAACAAGTGTTGTAGCCCAACCGCCGATAACGAGCACTAGCTCAGTACGCCGTCGACGGAAGGTTTTCAAGGCAGTCACGGCAGCCGCGACGGGGACTAAGGGTCCGTGACAAAACTAGTCGATCGGTTTCGGCATGCGCTGTACAACGAGCGAGGCTCTATC
>JAQCEL010000022.1 GCA_027618655.1 Pseudomonadota bacterium
TTGGGCTGTTTTGTCGCTAGGATTTTCGGAATTATGAACCGAACATAGCCTGCCCGTATGGTGCGGCGTTGTATCGCCAGGATCTTGAACAATAATCATTGAATTAGCTTTAGTTTCTTCTCTCCAATTCATGCCGTGATCTGTACAGCTAACTCCAAAACCTACAGACCGTTCCCGAATAGGTGACCATGGGCATTGGACACAGGATTCAAGACCTCCTTTTTCTGCTGCTTCGAGTATTTGTGTGATGTCCATGTTTTGAAAACCTAACAGACGAATATCGTTATAAATAATTGGCAGTTGAGCTTTACCGGAAAACGAGATCCCTGCTTACGACTGCATTTTGAACGGTGAACATTAATAGGGCAATGTGCAGTCGAATAGCCGCTTGGGGCTCATCGCCCACGTTTGCGCGGCTCAAGGCAAGGACCGCTTTCGAGTGAATTACCGACCGGCAGCGGCCCCAAAAAAAGGAGTCGTCGAGCGTACGACTCGACTAACCTGTTAGGTGTCGCGTCAAAACCATCTTCTGATTTGTGCTTGGAGTTTTGGTTTGTTTTGTTCGAACTGCTTTTTCCTATGTCCGTTCGCTCCCGACGGATGAGGGAAACCCGACAAAATTCGATCTTGCCTTATTAAGCCCTTGGACGCGGAATATAGAAGGACCGATTCTACGGCCTTCCCGAGTGGCAGAACCAAGCAAGTCTCATTCGCCTTCAACTCGCGAGCCAATACTACGTCTACCATCTCCCTGAGCGCGGGATGTTTAAGAGGTTTTGGGCTGTGTCCCGCATAGTTGGACCCGTGCCTGAACACGGGGTACTTCAAAACAGATCCGGTTCGTAATTGTTCGCTCCCGAACAAATTAGCCGACGTTGAAACGCTGAATATGTCGTGGACGCCAAGCTCATCCATCATCGTCACAAGGTTATGGCGCATAGAGCCTGCGAATGCGACCGCTGGCTTTTTCATTGCAGCCGCCGCGTGAGGACTCGTGCCGTTGCTCCGCGCATCGGCAGCAGAAGCGTAAGCGATCTGCATTTGATTCCATCCAGGGGTGATCCCCAGTATCCAAATCTTCGCGTTTTCCGTCGCGGCCCCCATGGGCGAGTACCAGACTTCGATTGCATCGTCGGCGTAGATTCTCAATTCGATAGGCAGATCCTGCAGCGTTGCTGGCGCGGTTGACGGGAGCAAAGTTTCATAGCGTGCGAATTCAGAGAACATTCGTGCCGCCGCTTAACGTCGGGAATAACCTACAGACTACAGCGCGCTTTGGAAATTTGATAATGCGAAACAACATTGGGGGAAACTCGTTTTACGGGGTTGGACCACAACGAATAAGATGCCCGCTTCGGGCACATTTTACGCATTCAACCGCGGCACGCGACAGTCCGGAATCAAGTTCGTGCCGACGTTCATGGCGAAATAAGCGACTGAGTGAAATCGGCCAACAGCAGGCGTTCGGATTTCTCATTTCGTCGATTATGCTTATTGCTAAATTAACGAATAAGGGGTGAAAAATGGGTTGGGATGCGATTTCGGCAGTTGCTGAAGTAATTGGGGCGCTCGCGGTGGTTTTAACGCTCATCTATCTCGGCATACAGCTAAAGCACAGTACCTTGGCCGTCAATCAAGCGGCTCAGCAATCCATGGTCTCGGAAATGGGAGCGGCAATGGGATCCCTTTTCGCAAATCCTGAGGGGGCTCAAATCTGGCTGAAAGGCATCGCAAGCTTTTCATCACTTACGGCAGTAGAAAAAGTCCAAGTCACCAGCATATTTCATCAGTTCGCACGGACGTGCGATCAAGCTCATTCGTCGTTCCGCACGGGAACACTCGATGCCGAAATATGGCACGGCCTCGAAGCTAACGTACTTGAGGTCTTTTCTAGCCCGGGGATGCAAGAATGGTGGAGTCTTCGTAGTCATTGGTATAGCGAATCATTTCGGTCACTTATCGCCAAATCAAATTTGGCGTCAACGACATATATAGAAACGTTAGAAGATGCCGGTCAGCCAGCCCGGCAATGAACCGTGACGCTTGGCCATCTCGCTCTGGTCGATAAGCGACCTATCATTTACATTCTCTAAAGGATCGTTGTGGGTCGATTTTACGCATTCTCCCGCGTCAGCCGATTGTCCGAGATCAAGTTCGTGCCGACACTCGGTGCTATCTAGGCGACAGGGTATTGTCGGCCGAGGCTGTGTAAAAACTCCGAAAAACCTGTCGACGTCTAAACTATTCCCCACGCCGGCTGCGCGCCGGGTTCGAGATAGGGATCACGACATTCATTTCATGATCAGCCGTACCCTTGAGCCCCAGTTTCGAAAATTCAAAATAGTTTTTACACACCCTTGGCCGTGGCCGGACGTGTATCGCGAGGAGCTCGATCTGACCTGCCACGTGCAGGACCTCCGCCTCGACAACGTGTGGATGAGCGAGCACCACTTCGGCGACGACGGCTACATGTCCTGTCCGCTCACGATTGCCGCAGCGGTGGCTGCGCGCACGAAAGCCATTCGCATCGGCACTTGCATCATCCTGATGCGGATGCACGGCCCGGTGCGTCTCGCCGAACAGGCCGCGACGGTGGACCTCCTCTCGAACGGCCGCTTCGATCAACGTCCTCCTCGACGCGCATATCCACAGCGCGCGCACCGGCGCTTCCGCCCGCCAGCTCGATTACCACGGCGATGCGGCGCAGTCGCTCGAGCTTGCGCGCGACCATCACGGTGATGAGGCCCTCGGATGTTGCTGCCGGAGTAAAAGCGCGGCTGTTTGCCGCGATTGGCTTTTATAGCCGTTTTCTTGAAAATCCTAAAACAAGTAAATTGAACCTTTGACCCTTCGGGAAGAAATGCCAGAGGGTGGGTCAATGCAACAAACAATGGCCCCTTTTCTGAATAGGGTTCCTCGCGCGATCTGCCGGATCGTCGCGGGCCCATCTGGGAACGCTTGTGGCCCGTGAAGCGCCTCTACAGAGACCTTCTCAGGAGTCTGTTCATACACATCGTCGTGACCAGGCCGGTGAGCGCGAAAGCGATCCAGCACGCCTCTCCAATTGCCTTCGATGCCGCGCGCAAGTGACTCTATGTCGGCACTGCTATCAGGGCCATGTTTGCTGTGTTGAGTGTGCTCCTGTAGCGCGCAGAGACGCTCAGAACAGGGCGGCGAGACATTATCAGGCAAGTTATCAAGGCCGACTCAATCATGCGGCCAGGCAGCGTCGTTACCGGGAGAGGTTGAGGCAGAAAGTGACGCATAAGGGTTCCAGTGGTCCCCGGACTTGGGTATTGCCGGTCAATGAGTCGAAAAAGATCGATGCTGTGCCCGGCCGATCAGACTCACCAAAATCCAGGTCACTGATCTGTCACTTATGCCGCAATTTGTGCTCACCCTTTCTGCGTAGAGACTACTTGCATAGCACGGCATGACTTGATTTCGGCGCGCGTGCTTTTCGTGACCGCCACCCGCGCGCGTAAGAAGAAACCACTAAAGTTTTTCCGTGATCCATCCCGTACGTGCGCTTTGACGCTCACGGATCGCGGCAAATAACCGCGCTTCTTCACCGGCATATACACCAAGGTCAAGCGTTCGGCGCGTCGAGGCCGCCATGCGTTTATCCCGGCGGCGAATGCTCTGTCGAACGCCGAAGCCGCCGGGCTACTTACCAAGTGGGCCGCGCACTCTTCTCCGCAGAGCCGTCTGCTCCCGCCTGCGCGCAAACACGAGGACAGCGCTTAACGCCCCGTACCCACGCGCTCCGGTTCGTCATTGAGCGCAAGCGGCCGCGCGGGCGTCGCACGAGCTGCGCTCTCCCGGGCGATGTTCTTGAACTCGTAGACGGTGAGAATGACACCGACGATGGTAAGTGCGAAGCAGACGATGCCCGAAACCAGGATGGAGGTGCTAGTCATGCACGTGCTCCTTTCAAAGACATCAACTTGAAATAAATGCCGAAACACAAGATCGAGGGCACCCAGGTGGCGGTAAACAGCCCCTCATCGTGTTGACCCGTGAACCACAGAAATCCCGAGACGGTGAACGCCACCATCACCGCTAGCAGAATGCATACGTCGGACGTCTTCATCATTTGCGCTTTCCCCCTATTTGTTGGGTGACCCAGGGCCACCGTTGTTCAGATCTCAAGACTCGCGTTCCCAAAAACCCCAGGCCGCCACCAGCAGACACAAGACAGCCGCCGCCGCGTGCGAACGCAGAAGAGACTCGCCGGGAAGCTCGAGCACAAACGGCACGACACCGACGATCCCGAGCGGTATCCACAGCATGAAGACGACCGCCAATGACAGCGCTCCGCTGCCAATCACCCACTGCGCGGAGCGCCCGCGGTCAGCCACGGCGGCCTGCCCGGCAAACGCTGCAGCCGGGCCCAGTGCGGCGAAGGCCACGGTGGGTGCCGGTTTGAATCAAGGGCGGGGCAGTGGGGTTGAGTCGGTTCATGTCGGTGTGAACTGGTTGGGAACCTGAATTTAAGCAAGATGACCTGCTATTGTCAACGTTATGAACGGATAAAAATAAAATATAACGGGTCTTTATCGGTTCATTGCGATATAGTCCCGCCGGCTCTACACGATGAGGACGGCCATGATTGAGGACAATGCGAGACAAGATCGCGAAGCAGTGAAGTTTCGTAGCGGCGCTGCGGCGCGCTTGGCCGGCATCCCGGTGGAAACCCTGCGCGTGTGGGAACGTCGTTATGCGGTGGTCAGCCCGCAGTTGAGCCCGCGAGGCCAGCGCCTATATTCCGCCGCGGAAGTGCGCCGTCTTTGCCTGATCAAACAACTGGTGGACGCGGGAAACCCGATCGGCGTCATCGCGACCCAGCCGCTCGAAGCGCTGCTGGCGGTGCGCAACCAGCTTGGAACCTTGCCCACGCTGCCGGCGATCGTTGCGCAGGACGCGCGCCCGGTGCGCCTGGTGGTGATCGGTCCGGCACTGGCTGGGCGTGCGTTCGAACAGGTCGTCGCCGACGCCGGGGTTGAGATCGTCGGCCACCACATGAACATAAAGGATGCCGCGTATGACCAGCGTGATGTTCAGGCGGATGCCGCGCTCATCGAACTTTCAACCTTAAATGACGCCAGCGTGGAGTCCGTCGAACGCGCGCAGCGGAGCTGCGGCGCCGAGCGGGTCATCGTGCTGTATCGCTTTGCGCCGACCACCATCATTCGGCAACTGCGCAAAGCCGGCCACGAAGTCGCGCGCGCGCCCGCTGACGCTTCCGAGATCGCAGCGCTGTGCCGAGCATTGTTGCTGCGACCGCTAGCCGCGCAGACCGCGGCGGAACCGGCTGCCAGCGCAGGTCAAACGCCGCCCGCGCCGCGCTTCGACGAACGCGCGCTGGCTGAGCTGGCCGCCGCCTCGACCACCGTTTATTGCGAGTGCCCGCGTCATCTGGCCGACCTCGTGCTGAGTCTCGGCAGTTTCGAGCGCTACAGCGCCGAGTGTGCGAATCGTGGGCCGGCCGATGCGGCCATGCACCGCGATCTCGAGCGCACCGCCGGCTACGCTCGGGCATTGCTCGAAGAGGCGCTGATTCGCGTCGCGCAAGCCGAAGGCATGGCCCTGCCGGCGAGTGTCACCATGCCCCTATGAGTGCGCGAGCGTCACCCCAAGGCGCGCCGCTGCCCGCGCTGCTGCTGGGCGCGGGTGGACTGCTGCCCTTCGTCGGTCTCACGCTGCTGGGGGCCTACGAACCCGAGTGGTCGGGCCCGCTGCTGGCGGCCTTGGCGAGTTATGCCGCCGTGATCCTGAGTTTCGTCGGAGCGCTGCACTGGGGCTACGCGGTGCAGGCAAAAAGCGCCGGTCGTCTCGCCTTCGTGCAGTACGGCTGGAGTGTGCTGCCGGCGCTGGTCGGCTGGCTTGCGCTGCAGTTGCCGCTCGGCACGACGCTGCGGGTGCACTCGCTGGCGTTCGTGGTGTGTTACGCGGTGGACCACGGGTTGGCTGCGGTTGAGGATGTGCCGCGCTGGTTTTTGCGCCTGCGCGCCGTTCTCAGTGCGGTGGCGGCCGCGATGTTGTTGGGCGCCAGTTGGATCTGACAGGCCACGGAACGTCGTCGTGCACTTCGAACCTTGTATGGAAGTGCGGTGTGTGACGACGGCGATGATGCGAAAAAGGCCGTCGGCGTCGTCGGCACGGCACGAGTGCCTGCTATCGTCCTAGTGGCGATGGCTGTTCCTTAAGCCCAATGAATCAGTCCAGGAGCGGATCATGCAATCAAACCCTCACCAATCCGACACCGCGCTCGCAGCGGTCCGACTAGTAGGGTCAGGTCTTGTAATTCGCATCAAGTCTCGTTTATGCAAGCACGTATTTGCAAAATACAAGACCTGACCCCTTTTTGTTCCTTTTTGTTCGCATCACCGGGCACAAGGACCTGAGGATGCTCGACGGTATACGCATTTGAAGGCTGCGGATTTGGCCCGGAAGTTGGGATGACTTGGCGTATAGGCCGTATTAAGCGCCTTTTTGGTGGCTCGCCAGCGGGTACTCTCGCCTGTTCGGCGCCGGCACCCATCAGCCGGAAGCCGCGCCGGCTCGCCCAGCAGCGTGCCGCTCGATGTGACGCCCCTGAATTCTCCCCGGCAACGGTTTCACCGGCGCACCCCTCCTTTGCCTGCCAGTTTCCCGGGCAAGGGAGCAGGCTCATGCGGACACCGACTAGGGATGCGTGTCGGCGGAGAGATGGACGTTATGAAGACGCGGCGTGACCGACATCGGCCGAAAAGAACGATTCTCGATGACAGCCGGATCCTCAATGGCGCGATGAACAGGCCACTGATCTGAGGCCCCATCGTGATCATGACCATCAGCGTCGTGGGGATCACTACCAGTTACAACGACAAGCCGGCGTGATTCCACCACGCGCGATCGGAATGCGCACGCAGGTCGAGTTCGAACGTCCATGCCGAGCGGTGTTGGATCGCAAGGTGATAGTAGGTTTCGGCAATTGCGGTTGGCACCAGCAGACCGTCCTTCTCGAGACCCTTGCGCTCGCGCAGGGACTGGAAGCGCTCGGGGCCGAGCGTATCCGGCGCATCCACCAAACCGTCAATCACGATATGCGCCACATGGACACCCTTGGCGGCGAATTCGGCATTCAGGGTCTGGCTCAGCATGCGGCGCCCACCCAGCGCCGCCGCATGGGAGTGCTGGCCGCAAAGGATTAACAATCCTGTGGCATTTAATTAATACCACTTATAAATCAGATATTTATAATTGTCCCAAAGGGTTATGGGACACTAACGGGACACTGCACCCCGAAAATCGTGAATTTTGTTGTGTGTCTGACGAAACTGGTGGGACACGAATAATTCGAAAAGGAGCAAATCAAACACAGAATTGTCCCGCGAATGTCCCATGGCAGAAAAAAGCTGGGAATTAAAATATGTCCGGGATCGAGAAAAGATAGGTGGCGAAAGAGGTAGGAGTCGAACCTACCGAACACACCTGCGTGCATTCCACCGGATTTGAAGTCCGGGCGCCCCACCGGGAGACGTCGCTCTTCCGCCAGCGATTTTAGCAGATTGGTTGCCGTTTACGGAAAGCCGCGTCATTGATGCTGGCGAACATTCAGTTCATCAAATTGCCGAATGCGTCTTTCGCTGGTTTACGGATGCGTCGAACTTGGTCGATCCTTAACGTGTATCCAACGCGATCAAAATATTCGAGTAATTCGATGACAGAATTTCTACCGATTCCGGCCTTGTCTCGATAATCCTTTACTGAAAATTGCCCGTTCGGATTGGCTGCGACAAGGTTTTCCACGATTTGAATTAACTCGCGCACTGCTGACGGCATAAAGTAGCGTTTGTCGCTCACCTTAATTAGCTGACCATCCTTCGCCGCTTTCCCCAAAAATTTACTCAATACAGCAAATGGCACACCGACGGATTCTGTCATGTCGTGAACGACTGGCGGACGGATCCCACCTTCAACTAGAACCTTAGACACTTTATCCCACAACGCTTGGTCCGCATCCGATCGAACGGCGCCGTGCTCGGGCAGCCGCACAACACCCGCATCACGAACCAGCTGTTGCTCTTCTAGCAGGGCCAACATGACCGCATCGAACGTCGCTTGGGTGATGCGCTCGGGCAAACTCACTCTCAGTTCATTCTCATTCACACCGACTCGATCCGGAAATCGCTCGTGCCAAGCTTTCAAGCCCGCGAGCGCAATCGTCTTGAGCTCGTCCCAGCGCTTATTCGTGATCCCGATCGCGCTCCGTCCATCGTCAACCACCACCATGTCGACTTCAGGCCACAGGGAATGCGCTTCTTCGGAAGTTAGATTCCATGCCTGACTAAACCGATCGAGCGGCACTGAATCCAGATGATTCAAAACCTGACTTAGCGAGATGCTCGCCGACGCCGAATCCATTGCGCGGATATAGTTCAATTGCAATTCGCGCGAGCGACCGCGGGTCAGGGGTAAGGGATCGAGCACTACCCCGCCGCCGACCGTTCGCAATGCGGATTGGTCGCGCAAAATAAGTTTGTCGCCGCGCACGGCTGAAATGACTCGTTCAAGTTGGATTTGCACCAGCCCTTGCTCGCCAGGTCCAATCTCCGACCCTTGCAAGGTTACGATGCGTCCAGTGACATCGAGCGCACCAACATGTACGTGCACGGGGGTGCGATTTTTTAGCGGTCGCTCTTCGCCCGCGAGTACCTGGATGCGCGCATCGAACCGGCTCACGCCAAAGCACGCTGCTGATGCCAAAACCCAATCGCCGCGATGAATTTCGGCACGCCGTAGATCACTTCCAACAACGTTCAAAGCGCAGCGCTGCCCAGCTGAGGCGGTTCCCGACGATCGGTTTTGCGCATGGATTTCGCGCACTCGCAACTCCGCACCAGCAGGCGCCAACAACAATTGGTCGCCGACTTTTGCTTGGCCAGAAAAAACGGTTCCGGTAACAACGCGGCCAGCGCCCGCAAGCAAGAAACTTCGATCGACTGCAAGCCGAAAATTGCCTTCAATCGATCGCGGCGGCAGCGCGCGCGCGGCAGCGCAGATCGTTTCGCGCAAAGTGTCCACGCCCTCGCCAGTCATGGCAGACAGCGGCACGATCGGTGCATCGCGCAAACATGTATTGGCGAGTACGCGCGTGATCTCAGCACTCACCTCAGTCACCCGCGATGCTGAAACACGATCGATTTTCGTCAACGCGACGACTCCGTGACGAATATCTAATTGATTCATTATCGCGAGATGTTCGGCCGTTTGCGGCATCGTTCCGTCATCAGCGGCAACGACGAATACGACAAAATCTATGCCACTGACCCCAGCGAGCATCGTCCGAATGAATTTTTCGTGGCCTGGCACATCGACGAAACCGGTGAGCTCACCATTACCGAGGTCGTGGTAAGCAAAGCCCAGATCAATGGTGAGTCCACGTTTCTTTTCTTCCGGCAGTCGATCCGTATCGACACCGGTGAGCGCCTTAACGAGTAAGGTTTTACCATGGTCTACATGGCCGGCGGTGGCGACGATCATGGCTCGACGTCCATTAATCCCAAGCTCGATAATTGGGCGATAAAGTCTGCTTCGTCCTCGAGACAACGCAGGTCGAGTAGGAACGCGCCTTCCTCAATGCGACCAATGACGGGTATCGGCAACCGGCGAAATGCGACTGAGATTTTCTCTAATTTTTTGCCGCTTGCGCGACCGTCTGAGGGCCGGATCGCCAAGCCGGCGCTCGCGAGTAATTTTCCTGGCTGGGCGCCGCTACCAATCTGACTCTGGCAGCGAATCGTATTGACGGCGAGATTAGACGACAGCACTCGCTCGACTAATTTTCGAAGTCGTGTCGCTTGCGCTTCGATATCGCCCTGCGTGCGCGTGAGCAAGCGCAATGTTGTGGAGCGTTCTGCAAGTCGATCAGGATTGCCGTACAAGCTGAGCACTGCCTCGAGCGCAGCAATGGTCATTTTATCGATGCGCAAGGCGCGCTTCATGGGATTGCGATTGATTCGATCAATCAAATCAGATCGACCCGCGATGATTCCTGCTTGCGGGCCACCAAGCAGTTTGTCACCGCTGAAGGTCACGAGGTCGGCACCGTTCGCGAGTGTTTCTGCAACCGTCGGTTCATGTGGTAATCCATAACGGCTGAGGTCAACCAAAGTACCGCTACCCAGATCGACAACGAATGGTAATTCATGTCGATGCGCGATTTCTGCAAGTTCCGATTCCGGCACTGACGCAGTAAACCCTTCAACGACGTAATTGCTCGTGTGCACCTTCATCAACATCGCGGTTTTCGGACCGATAGCTTGTTCGAAATCGGCCGCATGTGTGCGATTAGTCGTGCCAACTTCGCGGAGCTTACAACCAGCGCGCGCCATCACGTCGGGGATGCGAAACGACCCGCCAATTTCAATGAGCTCGCCGCGCGAAACGATCACTTCTTTACGTAACGCTAAGGTGTTTAAAACGAGCAGCACAGCGGCCGCATTGTTGTTAACCGTCGTCGCGGCCTGTGCGCTGGTTAAGCGACACAGCCATTGTTCTAAGTGAACATCGCGATCGCCACGCCGACCTTTGCCTAGATCAAATTCCAAATTACTGGCGCCGCGCGCAACCACCGTCATCGCTTCAATCGCTTCGGGCGGGAGCGGCGCGCGACCTAGATTGGTATGCAATACGGTCCCGGTCAGATTGAAAACGGATTTCAGACTGGGCTCAAATAGCGTCTCCAAATAAGTTTGCGCCGAACGGATCATCGTCAGTTCCGATCGGCCATCCCGCGCTCGCTCACCGTGGTTTAACAAGGCTTCACGGAATTGCGCTGTGACTGCCCGCAACGACTCCATCACGAGATCGTGACCGTACTTCTCGAGGAGTACGTTAGCACTAGCGGATCGAGCAAGTTGGTCGACGCTCGGCACGCTTTGCAATAATTCTTTTGATGAACTCACAGTCGAAGTTTACTGGTCATTTGCGCTGTCGCGAGGTTTCACTGAGTGTTTAAAGCGCAATTATCAGTCACCTCGAAACGAATGTCCTGAATAATTCAGCACGACGTTATTCGTTGCAAGCTGGAGTCGCCGAATAGTCGAACAGTGGATCATCAGCCCCACAGTTTTCTGCTGTCTTGGAGCAATATTTCGTTCTTAGCCGAGCCGGGTGAGCACGAACCCGTAATGATAAGGAGGCAGATCGTGGATCGAACTACAGTCGAACCCGGCGTCCTTGGCCCAATTCACACAGTCCGCTGGCCGCGGCCGGATCGCCATCGGTGGCCCACGCGGTGTTTTCGGATCGTGATTCCAATGGATAACGCCGGCTTTTCCATTCACGGTTAGGTTCCGATACGCTTCGCGCAGCAAGGCAACCGGATCCTCGGTATGCAAGATATTAAACAACATCACGTAGTCGACTGATCCATCCGCAAGTCCTGTGCCGTCCTGCAAAAAATCTTGTAGGCGAAACTCGACGTTAGTTAATCCCGCGGCGCGCGTTTTAGCTTTCGCTAGTTGCAAGATCGACTCATCGATATCCAGTGCATACACGCTACCGCGCACAACTCGGGCCGCGTCGGTGGTAAACGTGCCGTAACCGCAGCCCATTTCTACGACATCTCGACACGCAGACGTTAACGCTAACTTCGCTAAGATGATTGCAGGATCGAAAAAGCTTTCCCAAACACGCTGATCCGGCATACCGCTTTCGCGCACTTTCATTGCATTAAACGAACAACGACGAGGCAATTAAGCGATCGAAAATAGGACGACTCATCCGCGCGCGCTGGGTAGCTCGCAGTACTGGTTGAGTTCAATTTCCGCATGCACAGCGACATTGCCGTGCGGCCCGGCACACCAAGACGGCATGACCATGGTGTACAAGCCGGTCCCGCCTGCAGTGATCAGAACGATGTTTGCTGGATCGCGTACGGCAGGAATAAATTCTTCGCGACCCACTAACATCCGAGGATTCAGCGCTTCAAGATCCGCACGTGGCGTGACAGCCCGTTCGCTCAATGCTTGCTGAATGGTTTCACGCGTGTATCCCGCATTATGTAGTACCTCAGCATGATCCGGATTCAACACGACGCAAATGGCGGCCCGCCCACCGAGGTGCGAATTATTGCTGCCTGGGTTCGCGATCACTTTCGCAATCGTATTAAGTAATCGCTCCGCCGACAGCGGATCGTCTGCGTCACCTGTAAACAACACGGAATGCGGCCCTTCGGTACCGACTACGGTGACGACGCTTTGCTCGAGCCCGTAGCCGAGGCTCGTGTGTAACGGTGGAAACGGAGATTGTTCCTCATCTTCGGCCAGGCAGAACGTGAATTTTCCCGGATGACCATGCAATGCCATGTCCGATTCTCCAGGGCGCGCGCCACCAATATTCATCATCGCTAAACGCACTGCTCGACCAATCGAGGCGTTCGCTCGGTGACCCGGTCCAAGCGCACCGAAGCCACTCGCGATCCCGCCACACGCCGCGCGCGCCGGACCGTTAACAATCAGTAGCGGCGCGATGCAGTGCGTTGTCCCTTGCATTTCGGCGAGGTCAAATTCCGGCTGGCAAATGGCTCGAATGGCGGCCACGACCACTGGCATGTGTTCAGCGAGGCAGCCCGCCATGACGGCCGCAATTGCGACGTTCTCGACGGTAGCCGCGCCCCACTGCGGACCCATTTCGCCGAGCACGATGTCGCTGTCAAGCCCGCTCGCCAAGACCAGTCGCTGGACTCGTTCACGAGTTGGGATGATGACCGGCAGGCCATCAGTACAGTGTGCGTCGTGTAGCTTTTCGAGCGCTTCGGCTTCGTCTCGCGCGTTTAAAAATATGCTCATCCGTCGATTAGGCGCTGCAGCACCTCCTCGCTGATCGAGTCGGCTAAAGACGCCATCGCTTCGCGACCGATCCCAGCAACCGGATGTGGCAACTGCACTCGCGGTACGTCCGGCATGCCTTCGGCTTTGGCGACAAAGTCGCCCTGTGGCCAGAACTTAGAAGTTACAAACGCAACTGCGGGTATTCCATTTCGAGCAATTGCAATGCCGTCACGCACGGTGCCGGAAGTGCAGCTGCCTCAATGTCCGTACGCCGCGATTGCAACTTCACATTCACTCGTAATGTCTTTAAGCATCGCATCGCTCACGCGGATCGACGCGTTGCCTTTGTTGTAATGTTTGAAACTTGCGCTCGGCAAGCGCTCTTTCAGCGCGCCCTCCACCGCTTCTAAGAAAGTGTCAGAATCAGGGAAGCCGTTAGCTAATAGTCCGACAACAATCGAACCAGACAAACTTGCGCGAGGCACGTAAGGCTCAGTGGCTTTCAGCGCCTGGGCTCGCGGATCGTGGAATTCTATAGTCATCGATAGTCACCTCGTGATGGGAAGCGCTAGCATAAGAAATGTTCTGCCCGGATAACACCCCTAACTAGCAGCCTGTCGGACTTAGGAACAATCTAGTGTAATGTAATTCTGGAAGTTTCCAAGGACACGCTCGCGCACGGTATAGTTATGCATGAAATTGAACAAAGAGCCGTGCCAAATGGATGCATTGAAACCGACCGCGATGGTCAATAGTGACCGCGAAGAAGTCCGCGAATTCGCCGCCCTTAACAGCAGCGCCCGGGCTTCGGCGATCGACAACGCAATAAGCCTGTACTACGCGGTTCGGGATGGATTTCGCTACGACCCCTACTCCATTGATCTATCCGAACAAGGACTTTGCGCGACGCACGTTCTAGAAACAGGACGCGGGTGGTGCGTTAACAAAGCCGTGCTCTTGGCCGCTAGCTGTCGCGCCATCGGCATCCCTGCCCAGCTCGGCTACGCGGATGTTCGTAACCATTTATCGACTGAACGGATGCGCAAACAGATGGGCACGGATTTGTTCGTGTGGCACGGTTATACGGCGATTTTGCTCGGCGGCGAATGGCTAAAAGCAACACCCGCTTTTAACGTCGAATTGTGTGAGAAATTCCGCCTCAAGCCACTCGAATTCAACGGCCGCATCGATTCCATCTACCACCCCTACGATCTCGATGGCCAAAAACATATGGAGTATGTGAATTATCGCGGGGAGTTTACCGACGTCCCTTTGCAACAAATCATCGCTGACATGCGACGCTATTACCCGGAATTAAATAGTGACGATTTAAACGGGGATTTCGATAGCGACGTCGCCGCGGAAATCGCCTGATCACACGCGTACGGGGGATCAGCTTAGGTCCAGCTAGATCACGAAAAACGACGCTACTTCGCCTTAGTCGACCAACGTCCAATTGTCCCCAACCAACTTGGCTCGGCCATCCGTATCGAGCTTCAGTAAATGTGCGAGCAAAGACTTCGCCGCCATTTGATGTAAGGATTCTGCGACATCGTCGTACACGACAGGTAATAGAGCCGACAGCGGACACGGACCGAGCTTGGCTAGCGCGTCGCTGACTTTTCGCTCGCGCTTTAAACGATGCGCGATGAGATGTTTCACTTCCGCGTGTGGCGCATCAATTAGATCACCATGACCTGGCGCCAAATGGGACAAATCGTAATCGAGCATTCGCTCGAGAGAATGTATGTAGTCAGCCATATCACCTGCGGGCGGAATAATCACCACGGTGGAACCACCCATGATGTGATCACCCGTGATGAGCATGCGATCTTCTTCGACGAGATAACAAACGTGATTAGACACGTGCCCAGGTGTGAGCACGGCGCGCAAGGTGAATTCATCGGTTTTCAAACATTCGTCATTCGCTAAGGAGCGTGCTTCAGTGAAGCTTGGATCTTGGAAGCCGTCGTTCTCGATGATATTGCCGACTAACTCGGCGCCCGTCGCAGCCGCCACTGCCTTAGCCGCGGGTGAGTGATCGCGATGTGTGTGAGTGACGAATATCCACTTTAATCGGTCGCCGACGATGGCGATCAGCGCCGCAATATGCGAATCGATAGCTGGCCCCGGATCGACGAGTGCGATGCGTTCCTTGCCAATGAGATAGGAATTAGTACCCGGCCCAGTCATCGGCCCCGAATTCGGAGCCGTGACTCGCCGGACTCGCGAGCTTAACGCTACGGCTTCGCCATAAGGAAATGAGCTCATAGAATTTAAACCGCGCTACGTCTTTAAGCTGCTAAGACTAGGCGTCTACGGAGTCGAAGAAACGGATACTCGGCGCGCCTTCGCATAATGCGCCGAGCTTCTCTAGTGCGCCGGTTTCCGCCCGCCAGCCGAGGTATTTTTCATACTTGGCGCGCGACTCCCAAGATTCAACGAGGACAAGATTTCCTGCTTCATCCTGGTTTTCAATGACGTCGACCCCAGCACAGCCGTCGTAAGCGCGAGTGTCCGGCAAAATCGCTTTAAAAGTTTGTTTACCGACGTCGATCATGTCTGATTTCAATTTGATTTCGAGTACGACTGTGCAGCCCATTGCTATCCCCTGTTCGAGTTTTAATTTGTGTCGTGCGGGATGTTAGCCTCGCATTCGCGCTGAGCGCAAGGCGTGGACCGCATCCGGCGATTAATAGTTTGTACACCCACATCAAATCTGGGTTGCTCGCAAAGTTCCTCCACCGATCGGGCCCGGCAAGCCAATAGGCACGTGAGGTCCGAAAGCGTGAGAACCACCCGATCTGTTACGGGTGGGGGCGACTCAACCGATTAAGAAAGTCGTCAGCTAGCGTAAGCGCTTGTTTAAGCTGAGGGGGACAGAACTTTTTGGGATTCAAGCAATTACGCGGTAGAGGAAGCGCGTAAGGAGCGACGACATCCCTGTCATCGCAATGCAAACTGGTTGCTGTTCAATTGTTAAACAATGTAGCAGCGTCGTTTACGGTTCACACACTCTTTGTCAAATTTTGTGACCGAGTGTACGGTTTTCAAACTCGTCATCCGCTTGTCACATGAGCGCGCACCACTTGAGGGGTGATCAAAATACAATCGGCAGCTGCAAATGGGTCTGGTAAATGAAATCGCGATGCCCAACCAAAGCGTCGCTCAACGCGCTCGCAATTCCCGGGTCATCGTTGCCATATGGCCCGCGAAACCCGCTCCACATTGGGCAAAGATCTTCAGGCAACGGTTGGAGTATTGCGCAAGCAGTGGCCCAATAAATGTCCAATGCGGACAGCGAGTCGCCAATTAAGTATTTGCTACCGGCCGCCTGCTGACTCGTCAATTGCGCTGCCATCAATTCGACGATCCCCTTAATGCGCGAAGCGGCGGCCGCTGCAACCGCTTCGTTGTAGTTATATTTACTGCCTAAGAATGCCCAGAAGGTACGCTCCGGGCTATCGGTTGGCAGCGATTCGAGCGGTCCTGCAACCATTAGGTGACGCTTATTAAATACCAGTCCATTCTCGCCCATGAGTTCATTAGCGAGCCCAAACATTCGGATGCGTTGCTCGGCGTCTTCGGGAATTAAACGCGGCTTGGGATTGAGACGCTCCGCTAACATGAGCTGGTCATTCCACAACGAGCGCGGACGTTCGTCGTTCCAAATGACAACCGGCGCGCTGGATTGGGCAGTCCACTCTTGAAGCTCGCTTTGCGAGCCATTCATCCCGACTTCCAAGTCTGTGGCATTTTCGTTGGAGCTGCGCACCGGCGTGTAGGACAAGCCTTTTACGTGGCATATGCCTTTACACGCTTCGTGCCACGGACCTGGAATCGTGAATGCCCCGAGTACGATGCGCAATCCGGACATTTGCCGAGCTTCGCGGATCGGAATGTAATTGATTTTGATGTCGTCGATTTCAATCGTCATGGAAAACTCCTGGCAGCTAGGTTGGGTAACAGGGGTTGAACAATACTGCGATAACAGCGGACCGGAAAGCGGCTCGGCAACCGCGGCTAACGATGAATCTTCATCCAATCATCGTGCGAGCTGATCCGGGTTTCGCCGGCACGTGTACATCCATCGGTAGCTAACAGAAAGTTGGCTTGGCGTGCGAATTAATTCGGGTCAAG
Source organism: Pseudomonadota bacterium (assembly GCA_027618655.1). Lineage (GTDB taxonomy): Bacteria > Pseudomonadota > Gammaproteobacteria > UBA11873. The sequence goes on from JAQCEL010000022.1 coordinate 16,962, forward strand.
GTGCGCGTCGGGGGCGACGCGTGCCCACTATAGTTCGCGAGCGAGGCACACCGGGCTATACAACGTCCGCATGGAACATCACTCTCTCAACTAACGAGCGCTATCCGCAACGCTAGCGATAGCGCGTTCCGGCACCCTCTTTCGCTCCGTCGTAGAGGATCCGACTTTTGATCGCTAAATCCGAGCGGCATTGCGCGAAATCGGCATCCAACAAACGACCTTGCGGTGTTTCTGCAATCGTAAAGTGCTTATAGCCATCGCGACCGTTAACGAGCGCAACTAGCGACTTGTCACCGGAGGTTTGCCGCATTGACGGTTTGATGTAACGGATTGCGGCGCCGATTCTTCGCGCTTGTGTTCGGTTAGAACCAGACGCATGAAAAAGATGTCCGTGATGCAGTGATGCTTGACCCGGTTTCAACACAACATCGACTGCTTCAGCGTCGTCGAATTCGACGGCTATTTCTTGTCCGCGCGATAGAAGATTGCCTTCGGCGAACGAGTCGACGTGCGGCACAAGTTGCCGTTTGTGGCTGCCAGGTAGGAAACGCATACAACCACTGTCCGTATTCGAATGCGACAAGGCAAACCACGCAGTGATCTCATCCGCATCGTTCAAACCCCAGTACGTGAGGTCTTGATGCCAAGACACATAGCTAGATGAGTTCGCATTCTTGATAAACAAGCCGCAGCTCCAAACCATTAAGTCCGGTCCAAGTATCTGCCGCACGGCCGTAATTAATCTCGGGTGGCGCACTAGCGCGTCGAAGGATGGCAAAAGCCGATCCGGATAACTGTGCAATAGCGCGAGGTCGCGCTCACGATCGGCCAGTTCCGCCTCAGCGGCCTCGAGATCCGCGAGGAGGTTTGCGGCAATTTCCTCGGTCGTCACATCGTATGGAAATACGAAGCCGTCATGAGCGAGTTTTTCAGAAATCTCTGTAGGCAGCATATTGCTTGTATCAATATCTATACTGGTTTTTTGCCACGCAATAAAATGCGCTGATGGATTCGAGCTTCGCCAACTGGGAAATCCATATTCACTGAATGCGTCACGCTGCGGTTGTCCCACATCAAGATATCACCTAGGCGCCAGCCATGATGGTACTGATATTTTTTCTGCGTCATATGCGCGTGGATTCGATCCAGCAAGGCATCGCTCTCGTGTCGCGACAAACCGACGATACGATCCGTTCGATTTGAATTGAAATAAATCGCCTTTGCGCCGGACTCTTCGTGAGTGCGAATTAGCGGATGAATGACATCTGTCGTGTCCGCTTCTTCCTCGGGTTTACGCGCCGCTGCGCGAGCGGGTGCGCGCGCAGTATCGTAACTGTGCACGGCTCGCAGGGGCGCGAACGCCGCTTTATCTGCCTCGTCCAGATCTTCATAAGCGGCACCAGCATTGCAGAAACGCGTTTCACCCCCGGCGCTTGGTATAGTGAGCGCTTGTAGCAGCGTTATCTTCGCGGGTATCGCAAAATAACTATCATCCGTGTGCCAACCGCTACGACGATCCAGTTGCAGGTTCGCTGGCTTCGCCTCGGCGTTTTTATACGTGCTATCGAAAACCGAGACGACTGGAACAATCGGATCGCGCGCATTTCGCAGGAGCTGCAGCTGAGGTTCGCCAAAGAACGTTGCGAGATTCGCGTACGCGGCAGCGCTTAAGCGATCGGAACGCAAGCACACGAGGTGATAACGCAGCAGCGCCGCCTTAGTCCGTTCGATAGTCGATTGATCGAAAACTCTCGACCAATCGACCCCAGAAATTTCGGCACCGAGTGCCTCGCTTAAGGGTTCGACTATCATGCAGTGTCCCTCGCGCTACGTAACTATTGATATTCCACGCGAATACCGTGTGTTCGAGCTAGAAATCTAACGCCATGCAAACCCAGGTTGTTCGAAATGCGCGACTCGCGTGTCTCTGCCGCTGATACAAACTTCTCGGAACTGATAGAGAATGGCAGCGGTTGGCGCGGCTATCCAATTTGAACCAACGGGCATGCGCAGCACAGGCGTTCCGTGACCTTCTTCTTCATTGAGCATCGGCGCGTCTTCGCGCATGAATTCGCTGATCGGAATTCGATGAATGGAATCGACCTCTGCTTCATTGGCGACAAATTCGCGGTGCGGACCGACCCAAAAAACGACCGGCGTCATGATAAATCCCGAGCGGGTAATGAAATCGTCAAGCCGACCGATGATCGCGCTCGCGTCGAGTTTCAGACCGATTTCCTCGTCCATCTCGCGCATCGCGGCTTGTTCGGCCGATTCACCTTTGTCTATCCGACCGCCTGGCAAGGCCCATTGGCCGGGGTGGTTGCGCAATTTCGACGATCGCTTAGTCAAAATCAATGCAGCATGCGATTGCCAATCGTCGAAACTTGGCATGCCGTGCAAGTTTGCGCCGGTGCCACCATCCGTTATCGCGACCGCAACTGCCGCGCTGCGTCCCTGATCCGCATCCGCGCTGGTTCTGCTGAATCCGTTAAGGTGTTTGGCGACCCGTGCTTTTAATTGCTCGTTACATTCCATTGCATAGGAACATGTCATAGAAACCTCCCTGATGTAAAGAACGGCGGTCCCGATCAGTCGTTCAGCACCGCAGTTAGCAGCCGTCTAAGCAGGCGCAGCTCAATTACTGTTATATTCAAGTATGCCGCCTAGCCCAGCGCTACGCGCTTCATTAGAGCGTTAATCGATCGAGGAATGACTATGGAATTCGCCAACAAGCGCGTACTTATTACGGGATCAACCCGCGGGATTGGGCAAGCCCTCGCCCGTCGCTTTATTGCGGATGGCGCGCACGTCGCGATCAATGGCCGATCGGCAGCAGCTGTCGCGAATTCAATTGCGATGCTCGGCGGATCCGCACGCTTGCATAGTGCCTGCGGGGATGTGTCCACTGCCGGCGGCTGCGAATCAGTCGTTAATATGGCATTAACGAGCCTCGGCGGACTGGATATCTTGATCAACAACGCGGGGACTTATCCCATTGCTTCAATCGAGGACACAGACGAAGCCTTGTGGGATATAACCTTGAACGCGAACGTTAAGAGCGCGTTTTTTTGTTCGCGCGCGGCCTTGTCAGCCTTACGCGCGTCCAAAGGGGTGATCATCAATCACTCGTCTATCGCCGGTCTCATGGGCTTCGCGAATATTTCGGCGTACTGCACTTCCAAAGCCGCTGTCGCCAATCTAACTCGCTCGATGGCCATGGAACTTGCGCCCGATGTCAGAGTGAATTGCGTCTGCCCGACCACCGTGGATAACGACATGGGTTGGCAAGGTTTTAAACGCGCAGCCGATCCACAAGCCGCTTACGAAGCTTTTGCGGCGGGCAGTAAAATGAAACGCTTGCCAACCAACGACGATGTGGTTGAAGCGTTTGCGTTCCTCGCCTCCAGTCGCGCGAGTTTTATGACCGGTGTCGCGCTGCCCGTAGACGGGGGCAAGTCAGCGGGCGCTTGAACATTCAATTACGGCGCGTTCGTTTAGCACGAACACTGGTTCATTCTTCGGTATTCAAGTCCTTGCATTGGCGCGTCGTACCACCGTAGAACATTTCACAATATTCTTTCGTCAGTTCTTTGCCTTGCAGTTCCGCAATGATGAAATCCGCAGCCGCTTCTATCTGACGGTCATTGAGAAATTTTGTGCCTTTTAAAGGGGCGCGATCAGGTTGGTCCGCGAAACTTTCGAACGTCATGCCGTAGCAGATGTCAGTCTTGTACGCCTTGCTATCGAAATACGGCATGCCGCGACCCGGTCGCCCGCAGGCAATGGTTTGCATTAACTGCTCACGATTCAACTGCGTTTTACGCAACGATATTGCGGCACCCCCGTATCCAGGCCCGCCATCGCCGTGCCATTTATGGCAACTCATGCAGCCTGCACGTTTGATAGTCGACAAGCCGTAACTTGCTTGACTCGGAATGACGACGCCCTCTGGTGGGCCAACCGCGTGCACCTTGGCCACGAATAAAATCGTCATAACGAGGCACATTAGCGATGCCGTAAACTTCCTCGACATCGACCCACTTAGCCAGGACACGAAATCTTTCGCCATTGAAAAGACCATCGCTAAAGCGCGAAGACGAATAGCATTTGACCCGGCTCCATTTTCTCAAGTCCGGGAGTCGCACCAATAAACCATAGCGGCCAGGCCCCACCCGCCCCGGCGAGAATGGCGACATATTGTTTTCCGTCGACGGCGAACGTGATCGGTGGCGCGTTGACTGATGTGTTCGTGGTGAACGACCACAGTTCTTGCATCGTGTCAGAGTCAATTGCAACCACGGCGCCGTCTGGTTTACCAGCGAACACTAAGCCCCCTTTCGTGGCCAACAATCCGCCGTATTGTGGGTAGACCGTGTCATATTTACCCGCAACGGTGCCGGTATTAACGTCCATCGCCGTGATGCTGCCAGTAATGACCGGCCCCATCTTCGGCGCTCCCCCTAGCCACCATTCGCGTGCTTTCCAGGCCTTATCCGTTGGCACATTGACGTGCAGCCCACAACTTTCAATAACCGGTATGTAGTAGCGATTGCGCTCTGGGTCGTAGGCCGTGGGTGGCCAGTTCTTGCCCCCCATGTTGCCTGGGCATGAACGGCTTTCCCGTTGCTCACGCGATACGGAAGATTTCGGGTTGTAGCGTTGCACATCGGAATTGGGATCGTAGTCCACCGGCCGACCGCTGTACTTATCAAGACCCGCAGTCCAATCCAATTGTTTTACGAATGGCGTGCCCCATAAGAACTTACCGCTCGTTCGATCGAGCGCATAAGCAAAACCGTTTCGATTAGCGTGCAACACGGCTTTCGTTGCCTTGCCATGAATCGTCGCGTCAACCAAGGTTTGCTCGTTCACACCGTCATAGTCGTACGGGTCGTTTGGTGTGTACTGGAAATGCCATTTAATCGCACCTGTATCGGCGTCTAGTGCTAAGGCGCTGTTGGTATACAAATTGTCACCAGGGCGGTAAGCGTTGTCCCAATCCGGCGCGGGGTTACCGACCCCCCAATAAATTGTGTTGAGTTCCGGGTCGTAGGAACCATTCACCCAGGTTGCACCGCCACCGTGTTGCCAGTTATCGACGCTATGTGCTTCTGGTCCTGGTTTCCAGGTTTCGCTCCCAGGCTCCCCTGGAGCCGGTATCGTATGGGTTCGCCAATCTCTTTTACTGTCGGATAAATCCGTGGCATTTAGCCAGCCGCGGATCCCATAGTCGCCGCCTGCGACACCCGTGATCGCCATATCTTTGATAACCAGAGGCGCTACCGTTAATACTTCCGAAACTGCCGGATCGGCGATTGGGATTTCAGATTCGATTTCGCCGGTTTCTTTGTTTGTAACAATCAAGCGGCCATCCAGCGCGTGAGAAATGACTTTGTCTTTCCAAAACGCGACCCCGCGATTATCTACCCCACAGCACGTGACTTCTGCTGCCCAATCGCGATCGGTCTCAGGGTCCATTTTCCATACGAGCTTACCGTTTTTGCGTACGTCGAGCTTATAGACAGAGCCCCATCCATCCGTAATGTACAAGTAACCATCCTCGGCTAACGGTGTCCCTTCGAGGCCCGCATGCTCCCACGCGCCGCCACCGCCAAGACCGCCGACAACATAGGTGAAGGCAACCTTTAAGTCTTTGACGTTTTCCTTATTGATCTGGTCAAGGCGCGAATAGCGCTGACCGTCGAGTGAACCGTGATGCGTGATCCAGTTTTCCGGATGATCTTTCGCATGGACAACATCGTCCCATTGGGTCGTGGTGCTCGCAGCGTGCAGCCCGGTGACCATCAATGCGCAGGCGAGCGTCACGCCAGCTAGCTTAATTAGTGAATGCCGCATTATTTGTCCCTCAGAGAATCACAGTGTTTCAAAAATTTCATATTCGTTTTGTTATCGTCAGACACTTTGTCTTGTTCCGTCGACCGGCAGTCTAGCCGTGCAGCGGCGACCATGCGAGCAGATCGGTATACTCTCAGCGCATGACCAAATTTCGCCATCGCTACCTTGCTGCGACCTCGAGATCACATGAGGTTTCCAGCAGGCCGCCGAGCATAAAAGTCCCGTTCGTTGACGTCTATAAAATTTAAACCTAATGCGCTCAACGGAACATACAAATTCCCAACCGGTTAAGCAGGTCATCGTTGCTCCTTGGTTGCACTGCACAACGAGAGCTTACTGCGGTCTATTACGGATTAAGACTTTTCTTAAGCGCGCGCCAAGGATCTGGGCAACGGTTCCGTCTAAGCAATTAGTATGCACACCATGACAAGCGATGACGAATTGGCGATGCGCGCAGCGGCAGGTGACGCCGAAGCTTTCCAATTATTACTGGAAGGCCACTATGACCGAATATTTCGACTCGCTTATCGGTTCTTCGGCAATCACGCAGATGCCGAGGATCTCACCCAGGACGTGTGCCTCGCGCTACCTAAGAAATTGAAATCGTTCGCTGCACGCGCTCAATTTTCCACCTGGATCTATCAAGTGGTGCTGAACGCCTGCCGCGACCAAGTACGCAGTCAGTCGTCACGTCGGACTCTCGATGAAGCTTACGGGGAGGTGAACGAACTCAACAAAGCCGCAGAACGCGAGACTCAAGCGCAGGTTAAATGGCTGTATAGCGCACTCGATAGTTTGAATCTGCAGTTACGTGAAACTGCGATTTTGGTATTGGCCGAAGACCTGACACACGCCCAAGCGGCCGAGGTGATAAATAGCAAAGAGAAAACTGTTTCCTGGCGTATGCACGAGATACGCAAACAATTGAAAGTGCTGGCCGAATCCAGCAACGGTGAATTCGCATGAGCGACGAACTCGATAGACTAAAACAGGCGTTCGACGACGACGCGCCACCCACACCTGATGAAGCGACCCGCAAAATTGTCATCGCAGCAGCGATGCGTGCGTTTGTAGAAGAAAATTTGAATTCCGGCAAAGGATCCGGCGAACCAGCTCGTCTCAAGAACACAAAGCAGTCTGTGTTTACATTAATTTTCTGGAGACGCGCGATGAAACTCATTAATCAGCATCTAAAACCTTACTTACTCGGCGGGGCGTCGCTGACCTTGCTGGCTATTGCGGTGTTGAGTACGCAATACCTGCAAAACAAGATCCCATTCGACACGGACAAGTGGCTATCGGAAACCGTCGAGGAGCGCGTCGCGGAGGCGCCGAAACCTGGCGTTGATGCACGGAAAGCCGAGGAATATCGAATCGAGCGCAGCTTATCCCACCAAGGCGTCGAAACACAGTCGACGGAGCTTGCGCCGCCAATCGAGAGATCGGCGCCGCGCAAAGCGGAGTCTGTGGGTGGCCGAATTATTAGAGAGCCCAAACGACTTTTGGAATATAAGATTGCCGCGAGCGGCGAAGCCGCCCCAGAACAACATCGCGCGGATCTGGCTGGCCAATCGTCGCGCAATACAAAAATCCCCCGGGCACAAAATCCATACGACCGAGAGCCCGTAAGTGAATTGATGATCGACAGCTTCGCCGATTCTGATGCGGGTGGAGCGATTATCGAGCGATCTGCCCAACCCGCTCCGAGTGCTCCGCCGGGAACGGCCGCTGCAATCGCAGGCAAAAAGGATGTAGCCCGCGCTGCGATTACCCGAAACTTTGAGTTGAAACGCCTGCCAAGTAAGGCCATGGGACGAAGCGCGGCCCCGATGAGTGACCAGGCGATCAGTCAGACTTACCAAGATCAAGGTCGCGATAAATTCTCCGACATGAAAGCGAACGCGACCAAGCTCGTTGCTGAAGATCCTGTGTCGACTTTTTCCATTGATGTGGATACCGCCTCCTACGCTTTTATTCGCGCGTCGCTCAACAACAATGTGCTACCACAACGAGATGCCGTACGCATCGAAGAAATGATCAACTACTTTCCTTATGACTACGCCGCGCCAAACGATAAGTCCGAGCCATTTCGAACGCAGGTGTCCTTGTTGCCGACACCTTGGAACAGCGCCACGAAACTCATGCATATTGGTATCCAAGGTTATGAATTGCCGGCTGCCGCAACACCGCACGCGAACCTAGTTTTCTTGATAGATAGTTCGGGTTCCATGAATGCTGCGAACAAGCTGCCGCTGTTGCGCAATTCTTTCAAGCTCCTGTTATCTAGCTTACACACCGACGACACCATCGCCATTGTCACCTATGCGGGTAGTGCCGGTACGGTACTCGAACCAACCCCGGTTGGAGAGAAGTCAAAAATTATCGCGGCGCTCGACCGCTTGCAATCGGGCGGTTCGACCGCCGGCGCCGAGGGGATCCGCCAAGCCTATCAATTGGCCGAGCAAAGCTTCGATAAGACAGGTGTTAATCGGGTCATTCTGGCAACCGATGGTGATTTCAACGTTGGTATCACTGATCAACAAGAGCTCAAGAGTTTCATTGAACACAAACGGGAGAGCGGCATTTTTCTATCCGTCCTCGGCTTTGGCATGGGTAACTACAACGACGAACTCATGCAGACCTTGGCGCAAAACGGCAACGGCAATGCAGCTTACATTGACAGCTTGTCAGAGGCGCGCAAGGTCCTCGTCGAAGAAGCAGGCTCAACTTTGTTTACCATCGCTAAAGACGTAAAAATCCAAGTCGAATTCAATCCGCAAACGATCTCGGCATATCGATTGATTGGATACGAGACGCGCACCTTGAATCGAGAGGACTTTAACAACGACAAAATCGATGCTGGTGATATCGGTGCTGGTCATAGCGTGACGGCAATTTATGAAATCACGCCGCTTAGCTCGACCAACAAACTCATCGATGAACTTCGCTATCAAGCGGCGCCCCAAAAGAACATAAACAAAACAGGCGAGTATGCGTTTCTAAAACTGCGCTACAAGTTACCAAATAGCGATACCAGCACCGTGATCACAACGCCCGTCACCAGCGCGTTCGAATCCGGCGATGCCGCAAGCGCGCCGCGTGAGACGCAGTTCGCAACCGCCGTGGCAGCATTTGGTCAATTGCTGCGTGGTGGACGTTACACGGGTAGTTACACTTACGATGACGTCATAAATTTGGCGCAAAATTCGAAGGGCCAAGATCCATTCGGTTACCGCACTGAGTTCATTAACCTTGTTCGACTCGCGAAATCGGCCGCAGGTCTGCCGCCGTTGCAACGTTGAATCGGCGCGATCATCAGGTAGCCATGGTTAATGGCCAATTTTCTCGTGATCCGAAACGATGAGACGAATTGATCAAATGTTAGTCGATCTGTTACCCATCTGGTGGTCGCGAGCATAAGTCCGAATACAGCGTTATTTATCGTAACAAGCGTCGCTCAGAATTGCCGCCATTCGATCTGCTAACGGCTGAGAAAGGTCGATAAAGGGACGCGGATTAGTAAATCAATACACACTCAACACTTCCGCACCGTGCCCCCGGCGGATCCGCGACTCATCCTCTCGGTAGGCCACATCGAGCACCCAGTGCAAGCTGTTCTCAATCCCCCAGCCCCGTACCGCCTTGGACACGCTCGCCACGTCCAACGGCCGTGAGCTGATAAAGTGGCGTTTCTCGGTACTGTGAGTCACGGCATCATGGCGGGTCGCGGTCACCTCGACTACGCTCTTCAACCCGGCCCAGCCTTCGCCGGCAGGCAATCCACCGGGCCCCAGCAGGATCTGACGGTAACGACGCGTTTCAATACGCACATGCCCGGCCTCAACGACCTCAGTACTCGACTGCTCCTCAAAGCCACGGGGTAACGGTTCATAAAACAATACCTTCACCTCCTCAGCCAGCCTGCTCTGATTACCCTTCAAAGCCAACACATAGCCCCCTTTGTCCACGATGGCTATGGCCGGGATGGCCGGGATGGCCGTGATTTCATTGCGCTTGCTATCCACCTTCTGTTGACCCAGTACCAACCCGTTGCGGCTCGCCCAGGCGCTCACCCTATGAATTGCGCTCTGACGCTCACCGTTTCGCAACGAACGCCTCAGTGTTTCCCGTCAATCGCAACGATTTTCCCCTTCCTGAGTTCACAAGCCGTGCGCACCCAACTCATGAAACTTCCTTGCAGCGCTTCAGGATCCAGGCGACGCACAACGCGAGCTATCGTGTCGTGTTTGGGTATAAGGGGTCGCTGCGCGCCGCAACCACCGCGGTCGCTTCGATTTCCACGCGGTACTTTGGCAAAACTAATGCAGTGACGCCAACTAAAGTGCTCGCAGGGCGGTCGTCTTTCGAGAAGAATTCATCGCGAACATTACGGAACGACGCCAAATGTGATTCGTTGTAATTAACGATATAGGTATTCATTTTGACGATATCACTTAAGCTCGCGCCCGCATCGTTGAGTTGCGACTGAAGTGCTGCGAACGTCCCCCGGAGCTGAGCTTCAAGCGTCTCGCCCTCACTGACCTGGCCCGATATATAAATTGTCGTTACACCATTTTCAGACACGGTAACCACCTGGGTGTAGCCCGCCGCCGGGTTGATAAACGCTCGTTTAATCGTTTCCGCATTGGCAGTGCCTAATGTTAAAACCGCGGCGGTTAGCAGAGCGAGTGATGTGTGACGAAATCTCTTGTAAAAATGGTCGAAAAACATAATCCTGACCCTCCTTAGACTTAAACCCCATATAAACGCAAAAGCGGAAGCTCCCGCGCTATCGCGTGATATCTTGTTTTATCCATCGGCCGAGGTAAACCCATGCGAAAAAATTTAAACGTTGATGATTTAGGTGACTTATTGGTCCGGCCGATATTGGCGATGCTCGCTACGCGTCGCACAGACGGCCGTATTCTGATTTCACCCGTGTGGCATGAATGGGTTGATGGTGGTTTTGTAATGACTACGTGGGCGAACGATATTAAATCCAGAAACATCAAAGCCGATCCACGCATAACTATCCTCGTGGCAGAGCACGAAACCCCTTATCGCAGCATAGAAGTCAGCGGCGAAGCAACGATCGAATTACTCGACGACCATATGCCCATCATGCGACGCCTGGCGGCACGCTACGTGGCTGATGAAGCGTACGCGGAGACGTTCCGCGACGATAAACTTGAACTGATTCGACTCGAATCCGGCGTTATCCGCGCCTGGGACTTCAACGATACCCATTAGCGATGCCACCCGCATGAGCCACCGATTAATGCGAAAGACCGGAAAAAAGGGAACAGATCTATTTGCAGGCTTTATGTTTTTGTGGGGAAATAAATCTGTCCCATTTTTCTGTCCCCTTTTTCCGGGTTCACGTTCAGCGGCAGGCGTTCCCGGTTCTGCAGACGGCGCTATGCTAGCGTAGCGCTTCGTGCAAAACGCCGCGCTCGTACAGCGCGTTGATCGTATTTTCGTCAAGCCCCGCTTCGCGCAGAATCTCCCTGTTATGCGTTCCCTGTGCGGCGGCGACCGGTAAGGCGCCGCTGTCGCGTCCATCGAAAAGCCACGGCCCCTTCGGCAAGCGCACGGTGCGACCCCCCACTTCCACGTCATAGGTCGGCTGCATCGCTTCGGCCCACGTACTTTCGAGCGCTTCGGCGGGTTGTCTTACCCGGCCCACCGCGAGACCGCCGCCACCGGAAACCTGCGCTTCGAGTTCTTCGAACGTCCGAAACGTGTGCATCCATGCCCGAATTTCCGCCATCAGTTCATCATCGTGCTGCCGACGTAAATCGGGGGTGAGGAAACGCGGGTCTCTGCGCAGATCATTGCTGGAAAAGGTGACAGATTTATTTTGCTTGTTGCTTGCGCGAGAAAATAAACCGGAGAAAATAAATCTGTCACCTTTTCCGGACCTTTTCCGCGACCCAGTCGAATGAGGCTTCTCGGTCCGAGCCTCACAACGGGTTGTAATCGTGGACCCCAATTTGCGACCATGCTCGCTTATGGAACTGAATCTCGATACCGGTAAACTGATCGTCTTCGTGGCGGGCCTGCTGATTTTCCTTGGGCTTGAAACGATCGCGCCTGCGCGCCCTCATATTCATCGTCTGCGACGCATCGGCTTTCACGGCGGGGTGGCGGTCTTGAACACCGTCACCATCCGACTGTTCGCTTATGTGCCGTTTCTGCTGTGGCTCGTGCACGTCGAAGAAGAAGGCTGGGGGATCTCGCGCTGGTTAGGGCTGGTCGGTTGGGCCGAAATTCTGCTGTCCTTGGTAGTGCTCGATTTTTTCGACTACCTGTGGCACCGGGCGAATCACCGCGTGCGCTGGTTATGGCGATTCCATAAGGCACATCACGCCGATACTGCGATGGATGTCACCACTGCGCTGCGCTTTCACCCTGGGGAATTACTGATCTCGGCTGGTATCAAAGCGCTGTGGGTGGTGATCTGGGGACCGACAGTCGTCGCGTGGTTCCTATTCGAAGCCCTCGTCAGCTTCTGCGCGCAATTCCACCACAGCAACATCGATTTCCCGGATTGGATCGAACGCTGGCTTGCGTGGTTCATCGTGACCCCGCGCTTTCACGCCTCGCATCATGCCGTCGATCGCCGCACCGGCAACGCGAATTTCTCGACAATCTTCAGCCTCTGGGATGTGATTTTCACCAGCTACGCACGTCCGCCGGGGCGCACCGCAAGGCGATCCGAACCACTGGGTTTGCCAGAGGCGCGGGCACTCGCGTTTTCGGCGCTCGCCTGGATCGACGAACCCTTTCGCCGGCGTAATCTTGAGATCGACAACCGATAATCCAGCAGCAGCTCCACATATGCGACACGCCCGGCAGTCAATTCCAATTCAGGTATGAGTCTGGGCGAGTTCGGTCCGGACCGATAGGGGCTG
>JAQCEL010000023.1 GCA_027618655.1 Pseudomonadota bacterium
GCGTATCGCCGAGCGAGTTAAAGCTTCGGTCAATGTCGACAAGGCAGTGGTACTTGCGATGGACGGGGTGATCGATGAGCGCGGAGAGTTGGACAAATCACGGACTCAGATCTATGTCCCGAACGGGTTTGTGAGTCGTGAGACCGCCAGCCACAGTAATCTGTTATTCGGCGCGAGCATTAACCCGAATCGAAGCGATGCTGTCGCCCGGTTGGAAGAGGCGAAACGTAATGGTGCGGTGCTTGTGAAATGGATCCCGGCGATCATGGCTATTGATCCTGCCGACCCGCGGCATACTGATTTTTATAGGAAGCTCGTCGAGCTGGATCTGCCGCTTTTGATCCACGTCGGTCAGGAGCGCTCGTTCGGTGATGCTCAAGATGAACTTGGTGACCCCGTTCGGCTCAGATTACCGTTAAACATTGGGGTGACCGTTATTGCTGCGCATATCGCATCGACCGGGAAAAACGAAGGTGAAGGAAATTTTGAGCGTTTAGTGCCTTTGTTCGATCAATATCCGAATTTGTACACGGATATTTCCAGCCTGACGCAAATAAATAAATTGGGTTACCTTGGCAACGCGCAAAAGATCCCAAGGCTTACTGAGCGAATGATTTACGGTAGCGATTGGCCGTTACAATTTTTCCCGCTCGTCTCGCCCTGGTTCCAGCTCGGGCGCGCGAAGACCAGCGAGCTCATCGAAGTAAACAAGCTCACGAACCAATGGGATCGTGATGTTGTGTTGAAACGCGCAATGGGCGTAGCACCGGAAGTTTTCACTAGAACCGCCAGGGTCCTGAAAATACCGTGAGCAGATCGGTCGATAAAATGGCGCCGAGCTAATGTGCGGCCGTTCGACTGTTGATTGGTGCAGCCCCTTTTTAGACCAGCGTTTCGTGTAGAAAGCTAATCAAGCTCGCCCAAGAGCGGCGATCGGCAGCCTCGTTATAGACCGTACCCATCGCAGGATTGTTTGCATTGGGGTTTGAAAACGCGTGCAGGGTATTTCCATACGTGTGTAGCTGCCAATCAGCGTTGGCGTTAGTGAGTTCCCTTTCAATTGCGAATACATCGTCTTTCGTTGCCATCGGATCGTCATTGCCATGGAGGATTAATATTTTGCTGTCGATCTTATTGTCATTCGTATTGCCTGGCGCGCCAAGCAAGCCGTGCAGACTGACAACGGATTTAACACGTGCCCTCGACCTCGCTAAGTCGAGAACACACAAGCCCCCAAAACAGTAGCCAATTGCGGCAATTCTCAGCGGGTCGACTTCGGGTTGCGTGCACAGCGCATCGAGCGCGCAATGCAGGCGCGATTGCAGCATAGCGCGATCATCAATAAACGGTTGCATGAGGCGTGCATTTTCCTCTGCACTACTGCCGACGGCACCGCTGCCATACAGATCGATTGCAAAGCCAACGAATCCTTGGCCAGCCAAGATTCTTGCTTTGTCACAGACAAACTCGCTGCGTCCTTCCCACGTGTGCGCGATCATCACAGCCGGGCGCCGCTCGGCATGACCTTCTTTGAACGCCATGTATGCGGTTAATAATGTGCCGTTGTGTGTGTAATCGACGGTTTTTTCGATCATTTAGTTGGTTCCTATGCAAACAGAGATGCGTGTCGATCGTGGTCGCGGCGCCCATTGAACTCGCGGTTCGGGGCAGATCAACGGCCTCGACAATCGATTTCGAGTCTTTGCCGTGCGACCTGTCGAAATTCCAGCGTATTGTAGGCTAGACGTTCAGATCGCAGCCACGCCAATGGATCGTTGGAACGAGTAAAGCCGGTAGGCGTTTGCCCTTCTTAGCACGAGCGCTGACTTGCCGCGGCGCAACAAATTGTCACCGGGTCCAGCTATAAATGGCAATTAGTAAATCCGCGTGGCTAACCCTGTCACAAATCCGACCAATCGATGGGCATTCTAATGTTGCGATCCCTATACTTTCGCCGAAAGCAGCCGTTTTGCGGTGACTAAAGAGGAAGAACGGATTGACCAGAATATCCAGCGGTCCTGCGCTCGAATTCACGCCTGAGCCGATATAGGTCCGCGCATGTTGAATGTCACGCAGATCCTAACAGCGGAAGTCGTCGCTCGGCTGGACGCGGCATTTGAAACTATGTTCGGCGGTTCTGAACGCATCTATGTCCAACATGCAAAGGACGCCGCCGCCGCCACACTAGCGCAGATCGCAACGAGTGACGCGCTTTACCACAACGTCGAACACACCGTACACGTGACAGTTGTCGGTATCGAGATACTCAAAGCCCGACATCTTGAGGCGAAGAACGTCACGCGCGACGCCTGGTTGAACGTAATCGTCGCGCTCTTATGTCACGATATTGGCTACGTGCGCGGCATCTGCGCATCCGATGATGGTGAGCGATTGTCAAACGGAATTGGCAACCAGTCCACCCGGGTCGCTATACGCCGCAGTGATGCGGCATTGATGCCAATTCACGTAAACCGCGGCAAACGCTATGTCGAGGAACAATTTGGGCAATTTGCGCTCATTGACACCCCTTTCGTTCAATCATGCATAGAACGGACCCGGTTTCCCGTGCCAATCGGTTCCAGTTACTTACTAACCGGAGATTATCCCGGTCTCGTGCGTGGCGCTGACCTGATCGGGCAGTTAAGCGATTTGCGGTACCTGAATAAGCTCTCTGCGATCTTCTATGAATTCGAAGAGATCGGATTCAACGAAGGGATGGGTTATGGTTTGCCGGGCGACTTACTCGAAGCCTATCCTTTATTTTTCGAACAAAGCGTACATCCCTACATTGCCGAGTCTGTACGTTTACTAGAGACAACCGCAGAAGGACGCGAAATTGTCGATAATTTGTACGCGAACCTCGATGACGCGCGCCAGCCAGATATGTTCAAGGCGGTTGTCCAAAACGGCTAAGACCAATCGTACCAAGCGCAATTGCGGCGCTTGAGAAAGCAGACCTTAGTTGTGATCCCAGCTTTGCCCTCCAGCAATTTGCACCGTGTTTGCCAGTTGGTGCTCCTCATTTGCGCGTCATCGGCGTTTGCGTCTGAACCCAAATTGGATTTCCAATTAGACGAAGT
This sequence comes from Pseudomonadota bacterium, assembly GCA_027618655.1. GTDB lineage: Bacteria > Pseudomonadota > Gammaproteobacteria > UBA11873. The sequence continues at coordinate 3,081 of JAQCEL010000023.1, forward strand.
TGCAGAAGGTGTTTTCGTACACCATGGCCACCACGTTGACATTACCGACATTGAACGTGGCGATAGCGCCAATATTGGTTTCATCGTTGGGACACAATGCGTCGCAGTGATTGACACCGGCGGAGCGATTGCGACGGGCCGTGCGTTATTGTCTGCGATTGAGAGGCACAGTTCGCGGCCCGTTTGTTATGTCATCAATACCCACGTGCACTTCGACCATGTGCTCGGCAATGCCGCCTTTGCGCATCTCAACGTCGAGTTTGTCGGTCACATTAATGCCCCCGACGCGATGGCGGCGAGCCGCTCCTATTTTCAAGAAGAGTTTGCAGCTGAGTTGACATCCGCTAAACCTAACGGCGTGATCGCCCCAACGTTAACGGTCGATGAGCGATTGAGGCTTGAACTTGGTGAGCGGCCATTATGGCTAGAAGCGCATAAGCGTAGCCATTCCGACACAGACCTGACAGTACTCGACGAGAAAACGAACACTTTTTTTACCGGGGATCTGGTGTCCGTCGAGCGACTACCGATTATCGACGGCGAGCTCAAAGGATGGTTACGTTGGCTGGATAATTACCAGACAAAACCTTTCGCGAGAATTGTCCCAGGACACGGCCCGACGAATGCCGCGTGGCCCGAAGCAGCAGAACCAATCACGCGTTATTTGCAAACTTTACTGGTCGATGGCCGTGCTGCGATCCGCGATGGTGTTTTTCTGGAAGACGCGATTGACTCTATGAGTTACGAAGCTGCGAAGCCGTGGCTAGTCAATGAGCGTCATTCTCGTAACGTGAGTCGAACTTTTCGCGAGCTTGAGTGGGAATAAGGTGTTGGTTCGAGAGCGTTTAACCATCGCGCCGAACTATTTAGAACTGCAACTCTTGGCTGTCGCACAAGAATCGCATTAACAGATGCGCGCTCGAAAACATTTCAAGTGCGTAGTCCACGATGTCAGCGTCAAGGATAAGTCCATGGTCGAAATTCGCGAGCGCAATAAAATCCTTTCTTTTTAGATATTCAATGAACTCGTGATCGGGCGGGTATCCTTTGGGTGGGCGGATCAGCGATTCCCCGCCCAACTCAAAATTGCTGCGAAATTTTCGAGCACGTAATAGTTTTCTCCATTGCTCGGGCCGCTCAACGATGCGATTGCGAATGCGTTGCAATGGCGCGGCGTCTGGTCGCCACATGCCGCTACCGAGAAAACATTCATCTACGCCAATATGAAGATAGTAGCCAGGCGCATGCGCATTGCGCGCCTGCTCATGGCGAAAGTGGATCCCGATATTCGATTTATAGGGTCGCTTATCGTGCGCAAAACGGACGTCACGATAGATTCTAAATAAGGACCCACCAACCCTTTTAGGAATACAGGTTATGTGCTCCGAAATTTTTGGCATCCGCTCGCCGACAGCGGCGATAAAATCTAAGGCTGGGCTTACCAGGAAGTTTTCATAGCGGTGCTTATTATTCGTGAACCACTCGCGGTTGTTATTCCTTGCAAGATCAAAGAGAAAATCCAAGGTTTCTGGCGGGAAGCCAGGGAATGTCGGATTGACGCTGGAGATTTTTTTGCTCGCCATACCTGAACGGTTCCTCTAGATAGCCGATCAATTTGTGCGTTTATGAAAATCTTGAAGCTGTTCTTGTTGCTGCAGTTCAGTTAGGCCTAATTCGCGCGCTAACATCTCAAGTACTTGCGGTGCCGCCTTCAATGCGGCCGCTTCATTAAGAAACAAAGCACGTGTTCGACGTGCCAGAACGTCTTCTATGGTGCGGGCCATCTCGTGACGAATCGCCCATAGGCAATGAACTTTCCGATACGGCAAGCCATCGCAAAGCAAATCGTCTAACGCAGGCTCATTTCGAACCATGTCTTCAAGCGCGTGAGCGTGATTACCATACTCGAAGAAGCGTTTCGCTGAGGGTCCGTTATCCGGGCATGCATGTAATCGTATGTGAGCCGTGCGTGAGCGCTCGGCGGGCCAATTATTCAATGCAACTAGTGTATCGACACACTGTTCCGCCATCAGACGATAGGTAGTCCACTTGCCTCCGGAAACACTAATTAATCCGGATTTTAAAACATCGATCCGGTGTTCTCTCGAGACTTTTGATGTCGTGGATTCTGAAGGGGCCAATGCAAGCGGGCGAATTCCGGCGAATGTCGCTAGTACATCAGTGCGTTGTGGCACGCGGGCAAGATATTGTCCGGCCACTTCCAAGATCATATCGATTTCCGAGGCAAGCGGAACGGGGTCCTTGGCGATCGTGTCGAGTGCGGTATCTGTTGTCCCAACCAGAACGTGATTTAACCAAGGAATCGCAAACATAATGCGTCCGTCGGGCGTGTGCGGCATTAACAACGCGCTAGTGCCCGGCAGAAATTCTTTCGGCAGGACGATGTGGGCTCCTTGACTCGGAATAATTGTTTGCCGGTGAGTGGGCTCATCAAGTTTAAGGATCGCGTCGCTGGATACCCCCGTCGCGTTTACGATCACGTTCGTTTCTATCTCGTGAACTGCCCCACTTTCGCCGTCACGAAACGTAAGGGCGTTCAAATGCCCCCTGGAATTTTTGTGCAGCTCGACGACTTCGGCGTAATTCATCGCGACGGCGCCGAGCTTAATGGCAGTTTCAAGAATTGCTAACAATAGCCTCGTGTCATCGAACTGCCCGTCGAAATAGCGCATCGCACCGCAGAACTTCGTCCCGGTCAAACCAGGCAGCTCGCGTTGTAGGTGATTTTTTGATAACCAATCGCAGGAGTCAGGTCGCTGCTTACCGGAAAGAAAATCGTAAAATTTCAAACCAACGAAGTATTTTGCGCGCTCAAAATTACTCTCCACCGGTACGATAAACGGCAAGGGCGCGACGAGATGGGCGGCGTTGCTAAATAGGTAGGCGCGTTCACGTAACGCTTCTCTAACCAGACCGACTCGCCCTTGCGCGAGATAACGGACGCCACCATGAATAATTTTCGTGCTCCGGCTTGATGTACCGGATCCGAAATCGCCGCGCTCCAGCAATAGCACTTTTAGTCCTCTGCTAGCAGCATCTAGCGCTACACCAACGCCAGTGGCACCGCCGCCAATGACGACCACATCGAATTTCGCATCTGCTCTTTGCGCAACATCGAGGGCCACATCTCTATTCATTGGGCAATGTCTGCGGGCAATGAAGATCTAATTCGATTAACTGCCTGCTTCCAAAGCTCGCGGCGCCGTTCCAAGGCCGTATCATTCTCGGCAGGTGTAAAGCTTTCGCCGCTGCGCCATAAGGCCGCGAGTTCGTCTCGATCTTTCCACACGCCGACAGCTAGTCCGGCCAGCGACGCTGCCCCAAGTGCGGTGCTTTCATGACGTTCAGCACGGATCAATTTCGTTTGCAGCAAGCTTGCTTGAATTTGCATGAGTAGGCGATTCTCACTCGCCCCACCATCAACTTTGATACTGGCGATCGGTCTGTTGACGTCGTCTTGCATCGCCGTGAACACATCTGCAACTTGAAAGGCGATGCCCTCTAAGGCTGCCAATGCGATATGCGATTTCGTCGTCCCGCGGGTTAGTCCTAGCAACGCGCCGCGCGCGTCAGGGTCCCAATACGGCGGGCCCAGTCCGGCGAAAGCGGGGACGAATACAACGCCATCGCTACTACTTACTTGGGCCGCGAGTGTTTCTATATCGCTCGATCGTTCGATAAGGCCCAGGCTGTCGCGTAGCCACTGAATCAGCGCGCCACCGATAAACACACTGCCTTCCAACGCGAATTCGGTTGTGCCATTGATGGTCCACGCGACGGTTGTCAGTAACCGGTTTTTCGAAATGATTGCTTGCTTCCCTGAGTGGAGTAGGACAAAACATCCCGTACCGTAAGTGCATTTCGCTTGGCCGGGTTCGAAGCAGGCCTGACCAAACAACGCTGCTTGCTGGTCGCCGGCTATCCCAGTAATCGGGATGCCATTTAAGCCTGTGATGACCGAACGAGCGAGATCGCCGCTCGATGGGACCACGGCCGGCAACATCGAACGCGGAATGTCCCACAGCGCGAGCATGTCGTCATCCCAGGCTTGTGTATGAAGGTTAAACAATGCGGTGCGCGACGCGTTGCTAGCATCAGCGATATGGATCGTGGCATTAGACAGCTGCCAAACTAACCACGAGTCTACGGTGCCGAACGCGAGATGACCTGCGCTTGCCAGATCTCGAGCACCATCGCAGTGATCCAAAATCCAGCGAATCTTGCTCGCAGAGAAATAAGGATCAAGGACTAATCCGGTTCGCGCCAGGACCTCTGATTCGTGCCCAGCCACTCGAAGTGATTCGCAAAATGCGGCGGTACGGCGGTCTTGCCACACGATTGCGTTGTGTATCGGTTTCCCCGTGCGGCGATCCCATACGATGGTCGTTTCGCGTTGATTTGTAATACCGATTGCGGAAATATCCGCTGCGCGGAGTCCCGCATTTGCGATCGCTTGAATCGCAACGTCGCGCTGAGATTGCCAAATCTCCTCGGGATCGTGTTCTACCCAACCAGGCTGCGGGAAGAATTGCTCGAAGGGTCGCTGCGCCGATCCTAAGATTCGTTGTTCGTCATCGAAAACAATCGCTCTCGAGCTAGTTGTTCCTTGGTCAAGGGCCAGAATGCATGCCACCTAAGTTCTAACTCCACGCTGCAGTTGTTTTAGATAGTAAGTAGCTTGTCAAAAAAAGCAATCGCGCGCTCTGGATAATCAGTGAAAATCCCGTCAACAGATAAATCTGCACAGCGTTGCATCTGCTCGGGTGTGTTGACGGTATAGACCAAAACTTTGAGGCCTTGGATGTGTGCCGCGGCGACTAGAGCGGTTGATAATTGCTGGACTGAGAGGTTGATCGAAAAAAAGTTCGAACGCGCCGCGTGTCGTATCGACAGTTCTGGATCTGATTCGGTTAATGCACCGAGCAGACATCCAGCCGGGGGCGCGGCACTGAAATCGCGTATTACCTCGCTGATGAAAGACGAAATCATGAGCTGATTCCGCCACCGCGGCTGCGCAGTTAAGTAACGCTTAAGTAAGGCTCGCAATTGCTCGTTTAATCCGCTCTGCTTTATCTCAATATTGAGCCCGGCCCGAGCGTCGATGAGATCCAGCACCTCGTCGAGCATTGGTACTAACTGGCCTTGTCCAGCGTCAAGTGCGCGAATTTTGCTGAGCGAGTGTTGGTAAACGGAGCCGAATCCATTGGTCGTACGATCCAGCGTTTCGTCATGCAAAACGATGAGTTCGCCATCAACTAAGCGGATATCAATTTCAACCCAATCGGCGCCGACGGCGAGTGCATGGTCTATCGCTATTAAGGTATTTTCTGGCCACATGCCAGCGGCACCGCGATGACCAATGATCCACATGGCTTTGTCCCTCATTGGCTGCGTTGTTCTGCAAGCGCGCGGGCCGCGATGTAGTCCGTTTTGCCGCTCGCTAATGTTGGAATTTGCGCAACGATTTCGAATCGTGCTGGGGTCATGAGAGGATTCAAGCCATGGTCTTGCAGGCGTTTTTTCAGGTCGTCTAAATCACTCAGATCGATATCGTCAGAATTCAACAAGAGCACGATTGACTCGCCTTTCTTAGCATCCGGGACCGCGACCGCGAGGCACTGAAGTTCGGGGGCCTCTAACGCACTTCGCGCCGCTTCTTCCACGGAACTCAAACCGACCATTTCGCCGCCGATTTTTGCGAATCGGGAATAGCGATCGACGATGGTTAGAAAGCCATCCTTATCGATATGTCCTTTATCCCCGGTTTTGTACCAGCGCATCCCATCAAGTACGACGACCGCATCGGCCGTTTTCTCGGGGTCATTCAAATATCCCAGCATGACTTGGTTGCCACCAATGAGAATCAGCCCGTCTTCATCAGCGCCTAAGGTTGATAGCGTATCGGGATCGACAATTCGAAAACTCGTCCCAGGTAATGGCATCCCCACAGTGCCGTGTCGCGCACCTTGTTGCACTTTCCAACTTTGAATATCGAGCGCATCCGGTATGTTCACGCTAGCAACCGGCGTTGTTTCCGTAGCACCATAACCTTCCAGGATGTCTTTGTTGAATTTTAACTTAAACGCATCGCGCACATTCGGCGACAACTTTTCCGCTCCTGCCACGACAATTCTTAAAGATTCGAACATCAGTGGCAGCACACGTGAATTTTTTGTGTAGAGGCGAAAGAATGTTGACGTTCCGAACATGATCGTCGCGCGATGCCTCGCGACCATTTTCCCGATATTCACCGCGTCTGTTGGATCAGGGTGAGCCACAATCGGAATACCTTCGATTAGCGGCATAAACGTGGTGACGGTGAGACCGAATGCATGAAACAGCGGCAAGGTGGCCATCACTATATCGTCGGATTCGGTATTTAGTACGTCTGATACCTGGCGCACGTTCGACATTACATTCTTGTGCGATAGAACGACGCCTTTCGGATCACCTTCACTGCCACTCGAAAACAAGATAGCCGCGGGGGCGTCGATCGGAACCCGATGATGTACTAGACGTTGCAGAATCAATGTCGGGGTGAGCGTGAATAGCGCCATCGTCAATATTTTGTTCAACATGGACGGCGCCGACATGACATCTTCCAATATCATCAATGTTGTGGTCGATGTTAATTCGTCTAGTTTGATACCGCGCGATTCCAATCGCTCAAGAAATTTCCTCGACGTGATGATGGTGTCGATTTTTGCGTTCGAGACTGCAGAGCGCAAACTGCGGATGGGTGCAGTGTAATTTAGGTTGACGACGGTCTTTCCCGTATTGAGTACGGCGAGATTAGCGATCGCACCTGCACTAGATGTCGGTAATAACAAGCCGACGTTCGGCGAGCGGCACTGTGATTTAATCGCGCGCGATAACAGTAGCACGGCGGTGGCTACTTTTCGGTGAGTCAATGCGCCGCCCGTGCTGTCAGTGATTGCAATGCTTGAACTAAAACGCTTGGCAGTGGCGAGCCATGCCGCCGCGACGTCGGGCAGAGAGTCCGTGTATTGATGCCACGCGGAAATCGATAGGTCGAAGATTCGCTGTTTGAGCTGTTCGGCTTGGGTACCCATCGCTAAGGGTTCGCCGAAAGCCATGACAATTTCTCGTTTGCGACTAGTTTTCCGATGTGCGCGCAGTCCGGCGTTTGAGCGGGAAAAACTGCTACCCCACAAGCCTCTCAGATAAAACGGTACGATCACACCCTTCGCGCCAAGCGCGGCCTTTTCATAGCCATGTTTGAATTCCGACAATTGGCCATGTCGACTGATCGTACCTTCAGGGAACAGGCACACGACTTCGCTGTTGTTGAGTAAATCAGTCACTTGCTCCAGCGCCTGATCGTAGGCCCCAGCGGAAATAGGAATACAACCGAAAAAGTCGAGGAACCATTTCAAGTACCAACGCTCGTAGATGCTCCGATCCATGATGAAGCGCACGGGTCGGGGGCTCGACATTTGCACAATCGCCCAATCTATCCAACTAATATGATTACCCAGTAACAGGACCCCACCGGTTTCAGGGAAATTTTCGAACCCGACGATTTGCAATCGATACTTACTGGAAAATACTTGATTCACTAAAAACCGTACCAGCGATTCAGGCACTTTATAGACTGTGTAAATCGCGCCGCCGCAGGCTGCAACGGCGAGCGCGGCGAAAAGGAAACGCGTGTCTTTCTCGAGCGCGGCTAAACCGATCGTCATGCCGAGAAAGGACAACATAACTAAGTTTTGAATCAAGTTGTTGCCCGCAAGCACCCGGCCGCGTTCGTGTTCATCGGCGTGAAATTGAATTAAGGCATTCAACGGCACAATAAACAGGCCGCCGACGAACCCTAAGGCAATAAAATTCAAACCGAGGGCGACGGGGCTTTGCAGACTTGGGAGAATAAAAATGCTTGCCGCTACGCCTAAGGCCCCCACTGGGATTAAACCCGTTTCAATGTGATTTCGAGATGCCCGAACAGCCATCCACGATCCGAGCATTATGCCGATCCCGGCGCAGGCCATGAGCCCTTGGATCACCACGGTATTGGTGATGCCCATTTCGCTTTTCGTAAAAGCCGGGAAGCTCGCCAACACGACTTGTGCGATTGCCCAAAAAATGGACAAGCCGACGATCGACAGCCAGATCACGTCGTTTCGCCAAATCAGTTGGAGGTTATTACGCAGATAAGTGCCCCGAATATACGGTCGCCATTCGAACTTAATATTCGTAGCAAGCACTTTCACGATCGGCAGCTGATAGGCAAGGAATAGTTCGACTAGGGAACCGGCAACGAGGAACCAGCCGATCGGCGCAATTGTTTTCAGCACAGAACTTTCGTCGACGATGAGGTGACCGACGAGTCGATTTTCAAACAATATGGAAAAAGCGAACGTGCCAAGCAATATGGCAACTGTGGTTGCGATTTGGACTATGCCATTGGCCTCGGCCAGGTTCTTAGTTCCTGACAAATCCTTGATGTAACCATATTTGGCCGGCGAGTAAATCGCGCTTTGCATGGCAAGCACGAAAGTCAGTATGAAAGCGAGATGGAAATTTCCTTGGTGATAACTGTAAGTGATGAGAAGCGTCAAAATGACCGCCAACCAGGCACTGAGTCGCATCACGCTGGTTTTCAGATAGCGGTCTGAGATAAATCCGGCGGGCGAAAACAACAAGACAAACGGTAAGAGAATGAGTCCATTGAGGATAGCGGTAAGGACGATTTGCGTTTGGTCGTCGTAGACTTTGAAGACGACGTTTTGAACGATTATTTTGTGTCCAAGATCGACAAAGGCATTGAGAAACACCATCGCGATAAATGCCGAGAATCCGCGAATTTTTAGAACGCTAAACATATTCGAGCCCTATTTGAACCGTGAAAAGAGTGTCCTATATAGTTGCAACGTCGGATCAGCCGCAATGAATGATCGCATAGACCATTTAATCGGTCCGTATGGTATCGTTTTTCAATACCTGCTGGTGCGAATTGATCACAGTGGTGCGTTGTGCATCAGCGCATTTTTACTAGGGCCTGTTGATCTTTCGTACAAGCGACTTATACGAAAGATCAACAGGCCCTAGCAGGCTAGAAACTGAATGGCGAACCCGCACAACCTCGCAGAGTACAGCGCATGGCCCAGACCGTCTTTTTGATTGAAACCTTAAAACAAGCATTGAAATCGCACGGCAAAACCTATCGAGATGTTGCCCAAGCGCTGAATTTGTCGGAAGCAAGTGTTAAACGACTATTTTCCGGAAACAACATGTCGCTCGAAAGACTTGACGAAACCTGTCAGATGATGGGGATGGAAATCAGTGACCTAGTAAAAATGATGACAGCTAGGGTAACGAAGACGAAAGAACTCACGGAGAAGCAGGAGCGTGAAATTGTCGATGATCCGCAATTGCTACTCGTCGCGGTCTGCGTGCTCAACAAATTTACTTTTACCGAGATTCTTGAGCATTATTTGATCTCCGAAACCGAGCTTATTCGGAAACTCGCGCACTTGGACCGATTGCATATCATCGAATTGCTGCCGAAAAACCGCATAAAGTTGCTGATCTCCTCTAATTTTAGCTGGCGAGAAAACGGTCCAATTCAGCAGTTTTTCCAAGCGAAAGTTGGGCAGGAGTTCTTTGCGTCGCGGTTCAGTAAGCCGGATGAGAAACTGCTTTCCATCAGCGGCCTACTGTCCGACGCTTCAAATGAAATTTTTCAGGCGCCTAGCGCAAGAGTTCTCCGAACTTCAACGTGATGACGAACGCTTGAATTTAAGCGAACGACACGGGACGACAATTGTTCTCGCCATCCGGCAGTGGGAGTTCGGCTTAATTGAAAAATACAAAAGGGAACGATAACTGCACGGATGTTGGAATTTTGACGTTTTTATCGATAGGTCGCGGGCATCACAGACATATTCGTGGGAATAACGGTTTGAAATACGGTCGCTAAGCACAGCGAAAAAAAATGAGCTACCCCATTTGGGCTATTTCTCCGATATCTGCTCCCCGTATCATGCGCTTCCTAGGGGGGAGCGTGTCCTGACACTCCACTGCACGACGAGTAATCGACGTGTTGGTGAATCAAACACCGCAACAACTGTACTACCCTACGGTTTGTTTCGGTCGTTAGGTTCGTTTCTTTGACGGTCTACGAGGTGCAGACGAAGTCTGTGAACCGTGGTGCGTGCCCTAATACTGCCTGACCTTTGCGCTCGGTCTTCCGAGCGCAATTTTTTTCACTTTCCTAATTCCGTCCAAAATGCTGCTAGCGCGGCACCTATCCCGCAACGAATCCAATGGCGCCTGCGGCTTGCCGTGACCCACCCGCGTGACTTCAGTTATGCTCATTGCCGATGAATAGCAAACTCAAAACACTGGGATCCATCGTCTAGATGTCTGTCGATGCAAGCGCCAGTCTGGTTGTTGGCTGCCGCTATCCATCAACTAACAAGTGTTGGTACCTGCCTTTAGCGACCGCTTTAACCTCATAAATGAATCCTATGAGTGATTTAAAAACCGATTGGATCTTTGGCTACGGCTCGCTCATTTGGCGACCATCGTTCGATTTTGCACATGCCCGACCAGCCCTGTTGCGTGGTTGGCAGCGGCGATTCTGGCAAGGATCTCCAGATCACCGCGGAACGTCGCTGGCGCCTGGAAGGGTCGTTACGATCGTCGAGCAAACAGGGGCGCAGTGCTGGGGCATGGGATTTAACATCACGGGGTTCGAAGCAGAGGCGATCCTCAGCGAGCTCGATATTAGGGAAAGCGGTGGTTACGTGCGCTTGCCTGTGCAGATTGAATTCACAGACGGGTCGAGCACTCATGCATTGACTTATTTTGCGCCACCAGAGAACCCGAACTATCTCGGACCCGCTTCACTGGTTCAAATGAGTGAACAGATCCGCAGTAGCGCAGGCAAGAGCGGTCGCAACTCAGAGTATTTTATTAGACTAGCCATGGCCTTACGTGAATATGACCTACCAGATGATGAAATCGGCGCCTTGGAAGTCTATGTTCGCCAGGCTTCTGACGAGTCCGAAAATGGGTGAGCAAAATTCGGCAACGGGCCGCTGCAGCCAGTTTGACCGCTTAACCGCAGACCGCGACGTCTGCGCAATCGCATTCGGCAAGGAACAATTTCATGATCAAGATGCTAATCGATCGCTAATTGTGAAAAACACGACAACTAAGACGAAACATGTCCTCGAAAGCGCCGGTTCTAAAGTGAAAGGCGTATTTGAAGGCTTATTTGGTCGATAAAATAACTTAGACTTTAAATGTTCAATCGTTACGTCGGCATTGATTACTCCGGTCGCCTAGCACCTGTCTCAAGAATTGCGGAGCTACAGGTCTTTAGTGCGACGCCGACGAGTAATCCCGAACCTATTTTGGTCCCAAGTGCGGGTGCCCAACACTGGTCTCGAAAAGACCTCGCTGCATGGTGCATCAGAGAGTTGATGCGCGACAGCCGTAGTTTTTTCGCGATCGATCACGGGTTCTCATTTCCCGCTGCCTATATGCGTCGCCACGAATTGACATCATGGAATCAATTTCTCAAGCATATTCATGGCTTATGGCCAACCGACCGTGATCATATGTATGTGGATTTCGTCCGCAAGAAAAACCCGCCAAGCGGTGCACCCCACGAGCTCCGTCTGTGTGAGCAATGGACGGAGAGCGCGGGCAGCGTGTTTGATTTCATACATCCCGGTGCGTTTGCGTATTCAACGCATGCCGGCATCGTATGGCTGCATCATATGCGCCAGCATCCTGGTTTATTAGACAGGGTACATTTTTGGCCGTTCGACGGCTTCGAGGTGCCGATGCATAAATCCGTTGTTGCCGAGACGTCCTCATCACTATTTCACCGTCGTTTCGCCGGTGGTGATCGCGGCCGGGATGAGCACGAGGCGTATTCCGTGGCAATGTGGCTAAAACAAGTTGACGGTCGCGGTTCTTTGGAGCGGTACTTGAATCCGCCATTGACGCCCCCGGAACGTCAGATTGCCGAAATTGAAGGTTGGATCATCGGCGTCTATTAACTCGGCGACCGTGCTCATTTCATGGCGACGAGGTTCGTGTCGCTTCACGGCGACAGATGACGACTGGCGATTCTCCGAGTCACTTAGCCAGCGAAGTCTGCCGCACGCACGGTGTGACGAGCGTCACACCTGGCTCCCGGCAACTTGTGATGCCGTTCAGGTAAATACTCATCCAGCCGTTATGTTCTAAACCTTGGCCCAGTAATTGGATCCTACTGGAGTACCGCGCTGCTCTTTGGCGCCCCTTGATAACTTAATAGGACAGTTAGCTGTGGATAGTGCAACTAAAGCTGAAGAAAATTTAACCTCGCCGATGCGTGCGCAAACGCAACCAGAGTTGATTTGCGGAAGCGTCGCTGCTGCGGCTGTCGCTGCAACTGTTTGGAGTCCGACGACGAGTCTGGTTGTTCTTGCTTGGCTCGGGGTGACGCAATTAGTCTACGGCGCGCGCTGGTGGCAACTTCGGAAACGAGTTCGCAGCTTTGAATTCGAAGCCGCCGAATCAACGGGAACGGTCGTTGGTATTACGCTGTCGGGTTCCCTTTGGGGAGCCGCCGCGACGGGTTGCTTGATGACCCAGGGGATGACCTGGGTAACGGGCATTGTTTTAACTACGACGACGATCCTCGCCATTCTCGTGCTCGGCTGTTACTTAGGTCAGCGCCGAATCGTCGTGCCGTACGTTGTTGCAACGAGTGCGCCAATCGGTGTTTCAGGATTGCTTGCCCTCGATCGCGCCATGGTCGTTGTTGGCGTGTCGAGCCTGCTTTTTATGGCGGTAATTGTAGTGTCGGCAAAATATATCGAAAGATTCGTTAAACACTCGGTTGAGATCGCAAAAGAACGGGAAAAATATTTCGCGCTCCTAAAATCATCGGAACAAGAAGTTAAGAAACTAGAGATAGGAGTCAAGACGACTAACGAAAAGCGCCTGGCGCTAGAGGTAGAGCTTAGTTCGCTAAGCTCGAATCTGATGATCAGCGAGGGTAAGGCCGACGCGTTAGCAAACGCACTCGACCGGGTTACCCCTTACGATACTCAAACTGGACTCTTGAACAACAAGAAATACGCTAATGTTCTAGAACGCGAATGGGCCCCGGATGTTGCGTCAAGAGCAGCCTATCACCGTCGTACACATGCGAATCGACAACTTTGACGACTACAAGGAGAACTACGGCAACATCGCTTACGAGGCAACGATTCGTAGAATCGCAGAGCTAACAAGAAGCATTGGAACACGCCCTGGCGACGTTGTTGCAAGGGTAGCAGAAAATAAATTCGTACTGCTATTTCCTGAAGCGGACCATAAGAACGGTGAGATTCTGGCAGGCGTATTGCGCGAGAAAATTCGGCGTCGCAACATGCCAAATCACGGTTCACCAATGCACTCGGCGGTGACTGCAAGTTTCGGGGTCGCAACGGTGATCCCGAATAGTGATCTGTCAATCGAGGAATTCGCAAAGCGAGCAGATGCCGGACTCTATGAAGCACAATTTCAAGGCGGCGATAAAGTCGTGCGCTATCGCGTGATGAACAGCATCAAGCTAGAGCGTTGGAACCGCGACCAAGAAGGCGAACTCACACCTGATGGACTGATTCGAAAGCTGTCGATTTGGGGCTATGACACCATTCCAAGAACCTATAAGCCAGGCGAGTACACTGCTGATAAACGAATTCAACTAGATACGATCGACGCGATCGTTCAAGGTCACTTAAAGGTATCACTGGAAGGAGAGACACAAATCCTCAACCCTGGCGATTGCTTATTCATTCCCAAGGGTCTGGTGACGAGCGCCGAAGTTATCGGCGACAAACCTGTCATTTGTCTGGAAGGCACGCGGGCCTAGCTTTTGTACGAGCCGTGTAATCGGGCGCGCGCTCTGAGCGGGGCGCTCCCGATTTGCGCGGTTAATTTCTATTCGTCGGCGTAAAGCAAAAAGTCGCATAATGGCGGCATGCCTGAGCTGCCGGATATAGAGAATTACCTTGCTGCGTTGCACCCTCGAATCATCGGGGCGCGAATCACGTCGGTTTCCGTGCACAATCCTTTTTTGCTGCGCACGGTTGAACCCACGCTTAGCAATGTCGAAGGACGCAAAGTCATTGCGCTGCGCAGGCTCGGTAAACGCATCAGCATAGGCTTGGAAAGCGAGCTTTGGCTGGTGATCCACTTGATGATCGCGGGCCGCTTGGCGTGGCGCGATCAGACTTCAAAGAAACGGCGACCCAAGACTCTAGCAACTTTTGAATTCGATTCAGGAGCCTTGCTGCTAACTGAGGCTGGATCAAAGAGACGTGCCTCACTGCATGTTGTGCAAGGCGACGATGGGCTCGCTGCGCTGAATCCTAACGGCTTGGAAGTTCTGCAAGCGGATCATGCGCAGTTCGCCGAACGCTTGAGTTTACGTAATCACACCTTAAAGCGAGCACTGACGGACCCGTACTTATTCAGCGGCATCGGCAACGCCTATTCGGATGAGATTCTGCATCACGCAAAACTTTCACCGATCGCCCAAACACAAAAACTTGATGAAGGTGAAATTGAACGTTTGTATGGCTCGATTCAGACCGTACTAGGTGACTGGGTAAAACGATTGCGCGATGAAACGGGTGATAAGTTTCCCGAAAAGGTCACCGCGTTTCGACAAGATATGGCAGTGCACGGCCGTTTCGGACAACCGTGTCCAGAGTGTAAAACGCAAATTCAAAGAATTCGCTACGTAGAGAACGAATTAAATTATTGCCCACGATGCCAGACCGGAGGAAAGGTATTGGCCGACCGAGGACTATCACGCCTACTAAAGAAGGATTGGCCGCGAACCATCGAAGAATTAGAAGCCGCACGCTCGAAGTTCTAGCTAAACTAGACCTTGAGTTGGCCATATTCAGGTCCGGCTGGGTGAGCACGGAATTTGAAAGCAAGACCCGGAGTGTTTGGACCCGCGGGTGGGGTTAAGGTCACAGCCCTTGGATGATATCCGTCGGAGATTTAGCCATGAGTGTCTTAGCAAAGAATTTAACTACAGCCGCCAGCGTTGACGATCCGCGTTGGATAGCAGTGCAAGAACGCGATCCACAAGCTGATGGTCGCTTTTACTACGCGGTTAAAACCACGGGTGTTTATTGTCGCCCGTCGTGTGCTGCACGTCTTGCTAGAATTGAAAATGTCTCGTTTTATTCCACGTGCGAGCAAGCTGAAGCGGCAGGTTATCGTGCGTGCCTGCGCTGTAAGCCGGATCAGCGAAGCGTCCGCGAATGTAACGCTGATAGAGTCGCACAAGCATGCGCTATCTTGGATCAATGCGATGAGGCGCTCTCATTGGACGAACTGGCAAGCAGGGTCGACATGAGCCCTTACCATTTTCATCGTGTTTTCAAATCTGCGACGGGGCTGACGCCACGGCAATATGCTGCTGAGTGTCGGGCAAATCGAGTCCGCAAGTCGCTTGCTGGACCTGGTAGCGTGACCACCGCAATATTTGACGCGGGATATAGTTCGAGTAGTCGCTTTTATGAACGGTCCGATGATTTTCTCGGCATGACCCCAAGCGATTACCGAGCGGGAGGAACGAACGTCGAAATTCGCTTTGCGATCGGGGAATGCGTATTTGGCACGATTCTGGCCGCCGCCAGCGACCGCGGCGTTTGCGCTATTTTACTCGGCAGCGATCCGCAAGCGTTGCTAGAAGAGTTGCAAGATCGATTTGGGCAGGCGCAATTAATCGGCGCAGATCCGATATTCGAATCCGTCATCGCAAAAGTTATTCGCTTTGTTGAGGCGCCGGCTGCCGGCCTAGATCTGCCGTTGGACGTCGGTGGCACGATTTTTCAACGGCGCGTATGGCATGCCTTAGCTAAGATCCCTCTCGGCGAAACCATGAGTTATGCAGAAGTCGCTAACAGCATTGGCGCACCTAAATCGGCACGAGCGGTTGCCATTCCCTGCCATCGGGTAGTGCGCAGTGATGGCGGAATTTCCGGATACCGTTGGGGTGTCGAGGTTAAGCGGCAGCTACTCGAGCGTGAAGCTGCGTTCGCCAAATCGACGTCATGAGATCGGATTTCGACGAGCGCCCAAGCCAGCGATTAACGCGAGTCGATTGGACTCAAATCGGCCACGATCTCGATGCACGTGGCAATGCCGTCATTGCTAACTTGCTAACAAAAATCGAGTGCGCGGAACTCGCCGAGTTATACGAGGTGGACCGCAGTTTTAGAAAAACCGTGATCATGGCACGGCATGGGTTCGGGCGCGGGCAGTATCGTTACTTTTCTTACCCCTTGCCGGATATCGTCCAGCAACTGCGCCAGTGTTTCTATTCGTATCTGGCACCGATCGCGAATCGTTGGAACGACGCGATGGGGATTGCCGCACAATTCCCGCTGGATTTCACGCGTTATATCGCAAGTTGTGCAGCCGCCGGCCAGAGTCAGCCGACCCCATTGTTGTTGCGCTATACCCAAGGAGATTTCAATTGCCTGCATCAAGATCTGTACGGTGAGCAGATATTTCCGTTGCAGATCGCGATCCAGCTGAACGAGCCTGGTCGCGATTTCGATGGCGGCGAGTTCGTTCTGACGGAGCAGCGCCCACGCATGCAATCACGGGTCGAAGTAGTCGCTTTGCAACATGGTGACGCGGTTGTGTTCCCTGTTCATGTCCGTCCAGTGAGGGGTTCGCGAGGCTACTATCGAGTGAATATGCGCCACGGCGTCAGTCGTCTACGGCGTGGTCATCGCATCACAGCCGGAATTATCTTGCACGATGCGAAATGAGTTAGTAACTAGGCGGTGTGATCGCGTACATAACAATTGTTTCAACGTCGCTGACGTTGCGATAGCGATGTGGTTCGCTACTCGGAAAATTGAAGCTATCACCTTCCTCTAAAATAAATGAACGTTCGCCGACGGTTATCTCGATCTTTCCTTTCATTACCAAGCCGCCTTCTTCGCCACGGTGAACGTACTTCTCTCCAGTGCTCGCCCCAGGCTCGAAGTGCGATAGGATTAATTCCAAACTGCCCTCGAGGGTAGGTGACAATAAGTAATCGACAAAGCCTTCGCGGAAAATAATTCGGCGACGATTGTCTTTACGCACGACAATCCCTTTTTCGTTGGGCGGGCCCAGGTTGCCGCCGCTAAAAAACCAAGCGACGGTCACGCCGAGTGCGCGGGCAATCGATCCCAGCGCTTTGACGGAAGGTGTCGAGATATTACGCTCTATTTGACTCAGATGTCCGACGGACAGATCGGACCGTTCGGCAAGCTCCGTGAGCGATAAGCTCCGCGCTTTGCGCAGCGCCCGAAGTTCGCTGCCATCAAACGTGAACGCATCGGAAGACTCCTGCGCAAACGCGTGGTTGCTATTGCGTTCCGTCGGCGCGACGAGTTTTTCTGGTTCGCCCATTTTGCACTTAATAATGCAAAAGAGTACTGGCCGCGCGCTGCTTATGTCTGGCGGTCATGGCAAAGGATCGAGCAAGTAACGGTCGCCTTCGCGCATAATATCTTTGAGCCATGTCGATGAGCCTGGTGTGGTCGGTTGGATCTCGCTAACAGGGCCGCGCTCTGCGGACAATTTCGCGCGCCGCGCGAGCGTGGCGACGACGTCCAATTCGAATGTATCAGCGTGCATCACGACACCATAGACGTCCCGTCCGGTTTTGAAACTTATAATTTCGTCGCGCACATGTTCACAGACTTTTTGCGCATCTCGGTTTAGCGGATCGCCGTAACCGCCACCGCCGGAGGACACACCGACCCACATTTCGCCAGGTTCGATTTTCATGTAGCCCTTACTCGAACAATAATCGCGTTTCCCACTATCAAGATATTCGCGATAATTGCCCCCGCCGATGCCAGGTGTGCCACCGAACAAGCCATAGGGTGGATTCGCCGCACCGTCACCGGTGGCGTGACATTCCATCGGCGTGTCATACGGTCGCACTTCAATGCGGATGCCGGTGCCGCCCATGGTCTCGCCGTGGCCCATGGAATCCGTTTCGATCTCATGGTGATCCATCATGATCGGATAGAGCATTTCACTCATTTCAGTACTGATAATCTTCAAGCCGCCCATGCCCGAAGACGTCATGATCAGCGGCCACCCGTCGGCCTGTTTCGACGCGCCGCCACCGGATCCGCCGTTAAAAAACATAGCGGCCCAATCAGCGGGCTCGGCACCGCGTTTATCGACTCCGGAGATCGACGGGATGCAGTGAAATCCACCGTAGCCAGCGGCAGAACGTTCCGGTGCCGCTTTCGCAAGTGCTTTCCAGACGACCTCTTGTTCTTGACCTGCCGGGCACAAGGTTGCCATAGCAGTTGAGGCAGGATATTTCGCTTTTACGATAGTGCCTTCTGGTGCCTCACAGGTGATGTGGCGCAAACATCCGTCGTTATGTGGTATATCCGGATCGATGGCGGTGAGGATCGGGATCCCAGCCGAGGCTTCCATAACACCTTGTGTCCCATTCGTGCCGCCCTTGCCTTGCGGCGCGCTACCAGTGAAATCGACGTGAATATGATCGTCCTTCACCGTCACTGCGGCTCGCACTAAGAGATTCGTATTACCCATGCCGTCTGAATCGACCCAAGACTCCGCTGTGTAGGTGCCATCCGGAATATTGCGGATCTCTTCGCTCGTTCGACGATCGGAATAATCCAGAATTGCTTCAATATAATTCGACAACTCGACCGGGCCATACTCATCGATTAATTCAACCATGCGCCGTCGACCTGTCCAGATAGACCCGAGTTGCGCTTTTAAGTCGCCGTACAACAGTTCGCGATAGCGAACGTTCGCAAGATACATGTTGATGACATCCTGACGCGGCTGACCTTTTTCGTAAAACTTAATGGGCGGCAGTTGCAGCGCCTCTTGCCAAACATCCTTCGCGCTAGGTGCAACGCTCGTTGCTTCATAGGCACCGCAATCGAGTTGGTGACCCTTGGTGACTGCCCAAAACAAGTGCTCGCCTTTGTAAAACACCGGGCAAGCCGTAACGAAGTCGCCCACATGCGTATTGCCGCTGTAGGGATCGTTACTGACGATGACGTCGCCGTCATAAACGTTGCCTTCAAAAGCTTTCACCATCGAGCGCAAAATTACGTGCAAGGAGTTTGTATGAATGGGTAGCGCGTCCATCATGCAAACTTGGCGCGCTTGCGCATCGTAGATCGCACATGAAAAATCGCGCGCCAAGGCAAGAATTGAGGTCCATGAGGTGTATTCCAGCGCCAAGGTCATTTCGCGTGCGATGGTATTGAAGCGGTTCAAGATCACCGAGAAAGTAATCGGATCGATGTTTTCGTCCGCGAGTAGTCCGAAATCGTTTTTTCCCAATCCAAGCTTGTCTACTGGGCTGATTGTGCTCATGGTTTGCTCTCCGTTGTCGCGCGGGTTCCGCTTAGCAATTGCTCGTCGTGCAATGGCGGAATCTGCCTAAGAATCTCCGTGAATATGATGTCACTTGAGAAGTACATTTAGCTATCTATAGGTTTAGTACAAAATCACCGAATTCGTTAACTTCCAATTGTTGGCCCGGGAAAACGACAATCGTTGTATTCGCTTGTTCGACCACAGCCGGACCGATGACATTCATCGATCGCTCCAATTTATCGCCATCATAAATGTGGGTTGTGCGATAGTCATTGATGTCGCCAAAATAAACTCTTCGGGTGCCTTTTTCAGCCACCGACAACGGTTTGTCGGATTCCTCGAACTTCGCGATTGCCGGGGAATCGACTTTGCGATGCGCGACCACCCGCCAGTGAAATAAATCGACCGGGCTTTCAGCAACGTTATACGTAAACATCCGCTCGTGGAGGTCATGGAAGGCTTGTTCCATTAGCTTGATTGAGGTCTCGCTCAGATCGCCGACGGACGGGATCGGGATGGTTAATTCATGAATTTGCGCCGGATACTTCGCGTCTGCATAGCGACTCAATGTGACTTCGCCTTCAGGAAAGCCCTCTTCGATCATGTCGTCCATCGCACGCCGTTCCAAATCTGCGATGACTTTATTAGCACCGGCTAAATCGAAGCGGCCGGTATTCGTCGCGAACGCTTGCATGTAGTCGTGACGCACGTCGCTGACGATCATGCCGAACGAACAAAATACACCGCTATAGCGCGGAATGATCGCCTTGGTCATGCCTAAGGTTCGCGCGAGCATCCCGGCATGGATCGCACCAGCGCCTCCGCCGACAACCAGCGCATAGTGACGCGGATCGATACCGCGTTCGATCGACACGACCCGGATCGCGTCGACCATGTTGTTGTTAATGATGCGGAAGATACCGTGCGCTGCTTCCGGAACGCTTAAGTTAAGGGGTTGAGCGACATGCATATCGACTGCACGCGCTGACAGTTCTGGGTCGATATCGCGGCGTCCACCCAGAAAATAATCTGGATTAATATAGCCGAGCACGACGTTCGCATCCGTACAGGTCGGCGACGAACCCCCTTGGCCATAACAGGCGGGACCTGGTTCGGCGCCGGCGCTTTGTGGTCCAACCTGCAGCGCCCCACCTTTATCGATCCAAGCAATGCTGCCTCCGCCAGCACCGATAGAATGCACGTCCACCGCCGCAACGCCGACGGGCATTCCGTGCACGCGAAGTTCGCGCGTTAGCTCGGGCGCACCGTTGGAAACCATCGACACGTCGAAACTTGTACCACCCATATCAACCGTGATCACATCACGCATGCCGGTTCGTTCGGAACAATACAAACCTGCTACGGGCGCAGCCGCCGGCCCCGAGGCGAGTGTGTAAATCGGTCGTTGTAGGATCTTACTCACGGTCGAGCAACCACCGTTGAGTTGCATGATCAACAGCGGATGTTGGAAGCCATTGCCGTGCAAGAATTCCTCTAGTTCAACCATGTAGCGCGAAATGCCGGGTAACACATAGGCGCTCAGAATGGTGCAAGTCGTCCGTTCCCATTCGCGGATCATCGGTAGGACATCAGAACTCAATACCACCGGGATCCCAGGCAATTCTTCTGCAAGGATCGCTTTTACTCGTTGTTCGTGATCGGCATTGATGATCGACCACAGAAATGTAACGGCAATAGATTCAACATTTTCGCTGCGCAGCTTTTTGGCCGCCGCCCGCACTGAATCCTCATCGAGTGCTTTAGTTACTTCACCGGCATAATTCACCCGTTCCGTAATCGGGATGCGTAAATAGCGGGGAATGAAATCTTCCGGTGGAGGCAACTGAATGTTGTAGCGCTCTGGCTTAAAGCCATCACGAAAATGGATGATGTCGCGAAAACCTTCAGTACATAGCAATGCTGTTTTCGGGCCATTGCGTTGGATTACCGTATTCGTCGCGATCGTTTGTCCGTGCACAAATAGATCGATTTTATTTAGGAATTCGTCGAGTCCGGTTCCAGACTGATCCGCAAGTGCGCGGATCCCTTGCTGGATGGCCTGAGCGGGATCGCGCGGGGTCGACGACTCTTTCCACAGCTTTATTTGACCGTCTCCGTCGAGCAATGAAAAGTCGGTAAATGTTCCGCCAATGTCGACGCCGAGTACGTACTGCATATCAGATCCTCGTATTCAAAAACCTTGGCTGGGTCCGATTCCATCCACGCGCGGCGAAAACCGCATTCGGCGCGCCTCGCCCAGTTTTTAGTGAAATAATAGCCGGATATTTTCACTTTTGAGACTATACTGGCGGCCGAATCATTACGCAACGGATATCAACTTGACGCTAATTAGTGGCTTCTATGACTGATAAAGCATTTCCTTTTCACGCGCGGGCCATCGTTGTCGGTGGTGGTGTTATCGGATGTTCCACGGCTTATCACCTAGCCAAACTCGGTTGGGAGGACGTGGTTTTGTTGGAACGCAAGCAGATCAGCTGCGGCACCACTTGGCATGCCGCGGGCTTGATCACGACCTTGCGCGATACCGAAGCACAAACCCGGTTGGCGCAATATTCGCTGCAACTCTATAGCGACTTGGAAGTGGAAACGGGGCAAGCGACTGGCTTTATTAATTGTGGTTCGGTCCAGATGGCGATGTCCGAGGAAAAAGCGGAAGAAATGCGTCGTGGTTGCGCGATGGCGCGAACGTTCGGGGTTCGGAATCAGGAGATTTCTCCGGGGGAAGTTAAAGCACTATTTCCACTCGCCTATGTCGACGATTTGATTTGCGGTTTCCATTTTCCGGACGATGGGCGCGTGAATCCCGCCGACGTCGCCCAGGCATTAGCGAAAGGCGCACGTCAGCGAGGCGTGAATATCATCGAAGACACTGCTGTCACGGAGGTGCTCTACAAGGGCAATCGCGCCGTCGGTGTTAGGACAGATAAAGGGGATATTGCCGCCGAAGTAGTCGTGCTGTGTCCTGGCATGTGGGGCAGGGAAGTCGGTTTGATGGCCGGGGTCGATATTCCTTTGCAAGCTGCCGAGCATTACTACCTCATATCTGAACCGATTGACGGCCTACACAACAAGTTGCCGATTTTACGTGATCCAGGTCGAGGTGTTTACGCGCGCGAAGAAGCCGGCAAGATCATGCTTGGATTCTTCGAACCCGTCGCCGCGCCTTGGGCAGTTGACGGTATTCCAAAGAATTTTTGTTTTGACGAAATTCAGCCAGATTGGGAGCGTATGGAGCCGCATATCGAACGCGGTATGCAGCGCTTACCGATTTTGTTCGACACAGGAATTCGACAATTTTTTTGTGGTCCCGAATCGTTCACACCCGATCATAATTACTTAATGGGTCGCGCGCCGTTCAAAGAGAATCTGTTTGTGGCCTGCGGATTTAATTCACTCGGCATCCTGTCCGGCGGCGGTGCGGGCCATGTGATGGCGCAATGGATCACCGACGGCATTCAACCCATGGACATTTGGGACGTCGACATTCGCCGCATTCAGCCATGTCATAACAATAAATCCTATGTCGTCGATCGGACTTATGAATCGCTCGGCATTGGTTACCAGATGCATTGGCCAAATCGCCAGTGGGAAACCGCGCGCAACGTTAAGCAATCGATCCTGCACGACCGTCTTGCGGCCGCCGGTGCGTGTTTCGGCGAATCCGCAGGCTGGGAACGGCCCAACTGGTACGCAAATCCAGGTCAGACTGCCGCGTACGAATACGATTTCGCTCGCCAGAATTGGTTCGCCAATAACCGCGAAGAACATCGCGCCGTGCGTGAGGCGGTAGGCGTGTTCGAACAATCGTCGTTTGCGAAACTCCTAATTCAAGGGCGTGATGCGGAGCGTGTCCTCAATCGAATCGCAACCGCGGATATCGCCGTGCCGATTGGCAAGGTCGTCTATACGCAGTTCCTAAACATTCAGGGTGGGGTCGAAGCGGATCTCACGATCACCCGTATAGCCGACGACCGATTTCTGGTTGTCACCGCCGCTTTCACTCAGACCCACGTGCAAGCCTGGATCGCTGAGAACATACCGGATGAGGCGTTTTGTGTGGTCACGGATGTGACCGGGGCTTACGCCATGTTGAACGTGCAAGGACCAAACTCGCGAGATTTGCTGTCGGCAATATCCAGCGCCGATTTCGCCACTGAAGCGTTTCCGTTTGGAACAATGCAAGCCATCGAGATCGGTTATCAATCAGCGATGGCTGTGCGCATCTCATACACTGGCGAACTCGGTTGGGAACTCTATATTCCGACTGAGATGGCGCTACCGGTCTACGATCAATTAATCGCAGCCGGAACGGAATTCGGTTTAAAACATTGCGGCTATCACACCCTCAATAGCTTGCGCATCGAAAAAGCTTACCGCGAATGGGCGCACGATATGGGGCCGAAGGAAACCCTGTTGCAAGCGGGCCTCGGGTTTACTGCCGCGTGGGATAAACCGGGTGGCTTTATCGGTCGCGAAGCGCTGTTAGCCGAGCGCGAACAAGGACCTTTAAAGTCGCGTCTCGTACAGTTCTTACTGAGCGATCCGGAACCGATACTGACGCACAACGAACCCATACTGCGCGACCGAGTTCCAGTCGGCTACACATTGTCGTCAGGTTACGCACACACCTTAGGCGGGTGTGCCGCACTCGGCTACGTGCACTGTGATAACGGTGTAGACGCGGCATTTGTGGCCACGGGCAGCTTTCAGATCGAACAAGCAAACCGCACCTACGAGGCGCGTGCGTCATTAACGCCAATGTACGATCCGACAAGCGTTCGCACTCGAGGCTAGGTCGCGAAACGCGTGACCAAAGCTCCGAACCTGTGCCTCACTAGCTTTTTTGTGCGAAAGACGTGTGACTAAATCTATAGTCGCTCTAGCCTAACGATTGGAGTTAAATTTCCAAGCGCCTCGCTACTGCGGTGCACGCCGGTGATCTTAAACTGGCCACGTTGTTTGACAAGCAGTTGCTCAACGTCTGCTACCTGCAATAAATGATATCGCGCGTCACTATCTTTGTGGTTTTCGAGCGCTAAAACATGTTCAATTGGCCGCCCGTGACCCTCGGCGAGGCGGCGGAGATTGTGATCTGCATAGCGAGAAATTACTGACCACACATCGTGCGGCCGCACGCCGTCGGTGACCGAGGTTTGCAACGCGACCCACAAGCGCAGCTTCAATACGCTCAAGTTCGGTATTTTGTGATGCGCTAAATCCGCGAGCACGTCGTCAACGCTATCCGCGCGCCCGTCGCCACAGAACAGTCGAATGACTAATTGACCGCCCGGTCTTAATATCGTTGACAACTTTTCTGCGAGTGCGGTGTGCTGATCGGGATAGGCAAGCAAGCAAAGTCCACCGTCGCAGAACACGATGTCGAACGATGCGTGTGGGAAATCCATCGCATCCCACGTCGTGCACTGGACTTCATTCGGATTTCCCGGCCAGACGTATTTGATCATATCGCCAGAGCGATCCACTGATCGCCAGACCGTCGTCAGCGGCGCGTTCAAACCGCGGATCTCCGGTGTAACACCGAGGACCAATATGCGTAACGGACTCGCGGATTCGCGATCATCAAGGACTGATTGATAAATCGCGAGATCGAATTTCGACGGCCGCAACGGCGGCGTGACTTGCTGCCAGATCCGCGCGATATGTGGCCAGTGTGCCTCGGAATTTAAGATCGGTTTAGTCTCTTGCACGACGCTGCCGGGTCAAACTATACGTCTGAAACTGGCATGTCTAGCGATACTCGGCAACGGCTTCAACGTCGCCGAGCACTTCGTCGAACTTTCGTCGGTAGGCCTGCAGTTGTTGCGTTGACAGATAATTAGCACCTTCTCCGCGCTGCCCGCGACGCAGAAACGGGGCTGACTTGATTTTATAGGGGCTGCTAGATGCGGTTGGAAAGTGCGAAGCTTGCGGCCCGAGTTGTGCATCATGAGCTTTCATAAAATCAAATGTCGATCGTTTGCGAACACGCGCCATCGCTGTTTCGTCTACGTTGATGTCGCAAAATTTCGCGACCCCAGTGACACACTGTTCGAAGTCTTCGAGCAGATCTTCGTACTTGACGACGAAAACTGGACGCTTGAGTCGGTTGGTAATCCAGTCCTTAACGTGCACGAACCAATTGTAGTTGACGTCATTGAGGAATTCCTCGAAATGATCATCGAAGCTGCCTTCGCAACCTTGGAAATTACGTCGATGGTGATACCAAGAAACGGCGACGTCCTTACCATCTCGCATGACATAAACAGTTTTCCCTGCGGCGCGGCGACCCGCCATGAAGGCGTAATCGTCGTGTGTTTTCAAGATACGCGGATCAGTTGGATCAGCGAGCGTGACGCCGCGTAGCGCAGCGTAATAAATCCACGGTGAGACATCGAATAGATGTTCGAAACCCATGTCGCCGGAGGTGGTTAGTTGATACAGGATCATTTGCATCCATGTCGTACCCGACTTGGAAAACGTCGCCACCCAGATGTCCGATCCACGCGATCCAAATTGCTCGAGATACTCTCGATAGCGCGCGGCGATGTCCACGTCCACCATCGTCATAGAGCGTTTAGAAATGAATCGAGGCCGCGCGAGCTGGTCGGCTGCTCGTTCAGCATTCGGACTACCACCGCGTGGGAACGTGGGTGTGCGATTCACATCCAAAAGCACTTCGCGTCCGTTGTGGATAACATAATCGAATTTACCGAATTCGAAACCGAGTCGTTTTCGCCAATGGTTCAAATTCCTTGGCG
Source organism: Pseudomonadota bacterium (assembly GCA_027618655.1). Classification (GTDB taxonomy): domain Bacteria; phylum Pseudomonadota; class Gammaproteobacteria; genus UBA11873. Next base: position 29,300 of record JAQCEL010000023.1, read on the forward strand.
GATCAACGGCAGAGCGCTCGAAAACGTTGCCCGATTTTACCTGTTGATCTTTTGATCGCCACAACGCGCAGCGCTGTTCATCACCGAAAAAGGTCCACACTCGTACACAATAATTTCCATCGTCATCGATTTCTGGTGTGAAGCGCTCAACGATTAAATCAGGTTCTTGCCAATACGGATCCGGGACATCGTTAATGCTCGGAAAAATCGGGTAGTGGTTTAGGCGGGGGCCGACCGGAATGTCGGATTGCAGACCCAATCTCTGTTCCGCCGCGCGGGCATTGAATTCCGGAAGTCCACCGAAATTAGTATTCGTCTTGACGATCACGGGTC
>JAQCEL010000251.1 GCA_027618655.1 Pseudomonadota bacterium
TTTACTGCGAATTCTTGTGAACTGGATCCCAAGCACAGATCTACGCATCACAAGATCGCTTCGCAATAAATTATTATTCACATTAATTAAACTTAATAAATAATTGTATTTAATACAATTAAATAATACGTAAATTAATTGCAATTCGCTCGTCTGCGCAAAATTCAGGCAAATTCTGTTGCTGAGCGGGTTCTCCTCTTGTGACCTAACTCAGGCTAACGCAGTTGCGTGAATTGTCAGGTAGTCGACAACCCGTGGTCTTCGTTACCGCGCACGCCAGCGAATTATGCAGGCCACATCTGAGGGCGTGACACCGGGCGGGAGTTGGCAGTTGTTCTGCTATGAGATTCTCTACCGCCTTTCCCGGCGTTGGAGCGCGGCGGGACCATGATCGATACAGACCACCGCAGTGTTAGAAGATATTGCCGACCTCTCCCAAAACGAGGCCGGCAAAATTGCTCAATGAGTTTAGACGCCGATTCGTCGGCGCACGCTCACGAGAAGTCCGAACCCGCTCGCGAGCAACCAAACCCCAGCCGGAATTGGAACAACGGCAGCTAGCGTCGCATCAGCAGCAATCCTGTGAAATGCAGTTGTTGGGTGAATACCATCCCAAAACGCGTACTGGTCCGGATTCGCACAGCCCACACCAGCATTTTCGAGCGTGCAAGCATCCGTCGTGTTTGCGAGTCCAAAACTCCCCGGGTTATCCAGTACGTGATTCGTGAGCGTGAAGTTGTCCAATAACATGACGTTAAGCGCCGGATCCGAGATCAAGGGCGCAAGCGCAACGTCGAGCGCATCGTTTACCGCTGTCACGAGTGACGTCGCAAACGCCGCGGCACCAGGAATAAGGACGTCTTGGGCCATGAGGTCTGGCGTTCGGCCAGCATCTGGAACGTTTGCTACTGCGATGTGGTGAGCGCCTGCCGCGCGGCCTGCGCATCCGATCATGAGCGACAATGCGCACAGTTTTTCATCTAATCGGCATGTTTTTTTAAAGAACGCGTCCGCGTGGCAAACTATGCCCGGCGCTAAATTCTCGTTTGATAGATAAAGTTCGGCGTCTGGAATACGCTTCCAAGTGCTGCGTCCGCGTTTGTAAATGAAACCTAAGGAGAACCGAGATGATCGTCGTCAGAGTCCAATTCCCTGCAAATGTCACAGACCAAGAACAATTCTTAAAAAAAATGGCGGCAACGACTCCGAAGTACGAAGGCCTAGCCGGACTGACGCGTAAATATTATGTCCAGACCGAAGACGGTAAACACGCAGGTGGCATCTACCTGTGGGAAACCAGAGCGCATGCCGAGAATTGGTACAACGAAGATTGGATCGCATACATGACGAAAGCGTGGGGCCAGCCACCGCTACTTGAGTATCTGGATTGCCCTATCGTCGTTGATAATGAGCTGCATAAAGTCGTTAGCGCAGACGCAGCCTAAATTTTTCTATCTTCAATACCCCCTGGCTCGGGCAGCTTCGAGGGTCCATGGGCTGACGGCTTGCGTGCAGGACGATCTCGCCCCGCCGCCAGCTTTCTCGACGGGGTGACGAGAGTCCAAAAAAATCACGGAGCTTCCCGGGGGTTGGTTTCGAAAGCCCGCGGTCCGAAACGATGATCAGATTCCGATCAACAAACCATAGCTCCGAATGTTTCATCCAACTCGCAAGACTGACATCTCATATTGGAATCAACAGCCCGACAAAATAAGCTTAACTTGATCCTAATCGCCGCGATCCTCGGCGCTGGGCTTGGATTTCTCGGCTCCAGCATTGTCAATGTTGCTCTGCCGACGTTCCAAACCGAACTCGGCGCCGATGCGACTGACATTCAATGGATTGTCTCAGCCTTCAATCTCGCCATTGCCGCATTGTTGTTAAGCGCTGGCGCGGTCAGCGATCGGTTTGGTCATTTAGTGATATTTCGACTGGGACTTATCGTCTGCGCAATATCCTCCGTCGTGTGTGCTATCGCGTGGAGCCCCATGGTGCTCATTGTCGGCCGTGCGCTTCAAGGCTTATCCAGCGCCCTACTCGTACCATCTAGTTTGGGCTTGGTTAATACCGCCTACCCGATAGAAGAACGCGGCCGCGCTGTTGGTTTATGGTCGAGCTATAGTGCAGTTGCGGGCGGCGTGGGTCCGCTTATCGCTGGTGTGTTATTGGCAACGACGTCGTGGCGTTATCTTTTCTGGATTAACGTGCCGATGGTAGCTCTCGTGTGGTATCTCCTCGGCCGCACTGACGTTCTCGGACACGAGACACATTCGCGTCGATTTGATTGGCATGGCGCGGGCTACTCAATCGTGACGTTAGCGCTACTCACTTTTGCCGCCATTCAATCGTCGACCCTAGGCATTGTGCACCCTATCGTGCTGTGCTCATTTGGAGCGGCTGCGGTTCTCGCTCACCGATTTCTGCGCCGGCAAAAAGTGGCCGAAAACCCACTTATTCCCCTCGGTATCTTTCGCTCACGAAATTTTATGGCGGCAAATATTGTGACGTTCCTCGCCTACTCGTCCATCGGCGGCGGGTTTTACGTGATGATGCTGACGTGGATTCAGATTCAAGGCTACTCGCCGTTGGCTGCGGGCACGATAACCTTGCCATTCATGCTGTTCACGGCCGGCTTCGCGCACCCCGTCGCGCGTATTGTGCGTCGCATCGGTGCACGATTGCCGCTGTCCATTGGCGTGACACTACTCGGTATAGGATTCGTAATTTTCGCGGTACCCGACGTCGGCACGTCGTTTTGGCTCGGTTACTTTCCTGGGATAATCGCGACCGCGTCAGGCATCGCACTACTCGTTGCGCCGGTAACAACCGTGATTATGGGTTCCGTGGATCCGTCTCAATCTGGAATTGCCTCCGGCATCAATAGCGCGATTGCGCGCAGCGCAATATTGCTATCGGTCGCCGTGTTAGGTGCAATTCACATTGCGCAATTTGAACAAGCTGCGATCTTGGGACTTGCGACACTCGACCTACCGACATCGTTGGAAAATTATATGCACTCTGAATTAATCAATATGGCCGCCGCTGAAATCCCGAGTGGAGCGAGTCCTGAAGTTCGTGAGGCGATTCGCGAGGTGATCGTTAACGCATTCATGAGCGCCGCGCGGATCGCCATGCTCATTGCAGCAGCGCTATCGCTCTGCGGAGGCTTAATTGCTTTCTACGCTATCGCACCACTACAAAAAAGTGGCGGGCACCGGTAAGCGTCTTGATGATGCGCTAACGAACCTTTAGAAATAACGCGCGAGTTCGATCTGCACGTAGTCGTCACGGCGGATCCCGTAAAACGGATCAGAGGTAGCAACGTCCCAGAAAACTCGCATTTCCGCCTCGAGTTTCCAATTTGCACCAATTCGCCGACTTGCTTCCACATTAAAGAACTTCGAGCGCCCATCGATATCGGCCGCCATTCCAGCAAGTACGGCGGTATCTTGTACATCGTTGAACGCGAGACGCGCACCGCCAAATAGATCGTTGTTAAACGGAGTTCGTGCATCCTTGCCGCGATTATCGAAGTGATATTCGCTGAGCACACCTAAATCCATCGCTGTTTCGCCGAGCCCAACGAACGTGTACTCAAACCCACCGACCGTGGCAATAAAACTTTCACCCTGCCCGCTACGGCGTAAACCTTCAAATTTAAATAACCAATTGCCCGCCGTCGCCTGAACATCTGTACCAGTCTGGTTGATGATGTCGTAATGCGGTGCCAGCACGAGTTCGCGAGAACTGGTTAGTTTGGGGAAAAACCTTGGCTCGCGGCTGGTTCCCCAGAAATGATACAAACCGACGTCGAATATTCCAATTGAGTGCGCATACCGAACCGCCCAATCGACGTGACTATTCTCGGCGGCAGAATCGTAAGTTGTGCTGCTCGGATCAATCCGGACTGCGGGGCGCAATCGACCTTTTACCCCCGGAAACGTTCGCTCTCGAAACCCGATCAGGGCGAACACGTCAATCGTTCCCCAATCTTGAATGTAGGCAACGTTGATCATCGGCTGCCCTAGCTTGTCTTCATTATCAATATTTTCCACCACGTCGAATTGATTAATGATATCGACCAAATGATTTGATTCGGCAACCCCCCAAAATACCTTGCGCACGCCGGCGCGTAATTCCCAATTCGTGGCGGAATTAATGTAGCTAAATTCTCTTAGATCGACGTGCGTGCGACGCGGGTCGCCTTGGTCCCATCGCGCGAACGGAACCACTAAGAAACTTTGGCTGCCATTATCCCACTCCAAGTAAAATTCGGGTTGGATCGCGAAGGACGCATTGGCTTCATGCTGCCTGGGATACTGTGCGTCATGAATAAACGCTCTGGCCTCAGCGGAATAAAATCCACTGACGACCCAACTCGCGTCGTCGCCAGCACTACCCATTAGGCGATCGACCAGGGACCCCGCCTTCTCAATCAACGTCGGTCTCCGCGGCCCCGCCACATGAAAAGAGTCGACAGGTTTGAGATCGACTATTGGTCTATCAACAGTTTCTTGGGATGACGCCAATTGGTTCCGCGCTTGCGCGGCCGGCGAACTCGGTAGTGCTCGGTCGAGACGGTGTCGTGGCGTCAATTTGAGGAGCAAACGATCGCCGTACTTCTCTAACGCCGGCAGTAGCAAATCATGGGTCGATAATTTTTCCGTCAAATCGAGAACGACTCGCAGATCGCCATTCGCGCGCAGCGCATAACGCAACCCAGCGACCGGCGTTCCCGACACGGCCGGCAGCGCTAACTTGCCACTCGCCTCGGTCTGCGCGAAATCGACAACCAAGCGATTCGGATTCTCCAAAGTAGACAGTCGATAGGACAGCGGTTCGCTGAGATCGAACACAACCGAGGTCTCCGCGGCAGATTGCCACATGCGTACGCCTTCGATGTCGGCAGCCGAACAATTCAGCGTAGGTACTAAAAACAGGGCAACGACAACTAGTGAACGGTGCATTCGTATGGCACATTTTCTTCAGTTCGAAAAATATACCATTAATACTTATATATTAATAGCTTATCCGATCTATATGATATTTTAGATTAATAGAATAATTCCTTGTTGCCCGCCCGCTGTATAACCCATTGAAATTAAAAGACCAATCAGCGTGGTTCAGTGCGATAGCGCTTGTTGCGTTGGAGCGCACGGAAGAGACCGGATTTCGGCAGCCGCGGTAATTAATGAATTCGGG
>JAQCEL010000252.1 GCA_027618655.1 Pseudomonadota bacterium
CGTGCGCCTGCTTCGCGGCGCTTTAGTTGCTTTACCAACCGGCGAATGTTGATCGCAATTAGTGCGATAAAGGCAAGTAAACCGACCGAATTTAGGATCAATAATACGGAATAAGTCGTGCCGAATTTATTCGAGTTCTGAATGGCCGCGCTCATTAAGACTAATGAAGCAAGCAACGATAGGCTGAGCAGTGAAACGGCAGCGAGTGCGCTGGCGCGACGTTTTAGCGGGGACGGGTCCATTGATACCATCCGCTTGACATGCGCCAACTTGGCGAAATGTAGGCCATCGGTCTGATCGGTCCTGGTAACGACTCTAAATCTAGGCGCGCGCGGACACCGATTCGATAGTCGCAGGCCGGGTCGAAATTTGTTTCATTGGATAACGGGATTTCGCGAATTTTTTCGAGATCGGCAATCGCTTCATCCAGAGAGTTGTGGATACGTCGCTCGTCAGTCGCCATATCGGTGACGACGTAGCGATCCGTCAACGCGTGCCGCTCGATGCGAGAGCGCCGCGATAAATGCACGACTTTCGTATCCCAGATAAATCGCCGTTGTCGCTTGATCCTAAAATCTACGTCAATAAAGAGAGCGATTCCGCTCCGTAGTGCCTCCATCGCATCCTCACTGAAAACGAAATCCAGTTCGGCGCTGACCACGAGCATATTGTTTACAACGTCCGAGTTTGCGCTGATTACGGCGGCTGTGCCTGCGGCGACTGTGGTCGAAATCGTCGGGAGCAAGCATGTGAGAGCCATCCAAATCGCGAGTCGAGGTGTTAAGGCGGATTCTGCTTTGCGACGCAATTTCCCGCGAGAAGTTATGGTTATCATTAGTCGGAGGCTCGGGCCCGTGACAGCGAATTCAAACTCAGTGTTTTGCCAGCCGCGCATAGAAAAACCCATCCATGTGGTCATCCCCGGTTAGCGTTTGGCGACCGAAGTCAGTGGGTACACCCCAGTCGACGTCGATACTTTCGAGATCAGCAGCATCTGCCGCGGAAATAAAGCGTTCAATTACCTCATCATTCTCCGCCCTCAATATAGAACACGTCGCGTAAACAAGTTTACCGCCTGGCTTGAGCAGCGGCCATAAAGCTTGAATTAACTGTAGTTGCTGGCCCGCCAGATTTGCTATGTCAGCATGGCGACGGTGCAATTTGATATCGGGATGTCGCCGAATGACACCGCTTCCAGAACACGGCGCATCGAGAAGTATCCGGTCGAATTGCGTGCCATCCCACCAATCATGGACTTTGATGGCGTCGACGACTTTTATTTCCGCTTGCAGATTCAGTCGCTCCATTGATTGCCGAAGTAAACTCATGCGCTGAGCGGATCGGTCTAGTGCTACGACTCTAAGCTGCCCTGATTCTAATATGTGTGCTGTTTTACCACCCGGCGCGGCGCATGCATCGAGAATGGCTCCGCTGGAGGGAAGATCAAGCACTGTTTTGGCTAATTGGGCGGCCTCATCCTGAATGGAAACACTACCACGATCAAAATCCGGTAGGCTTTCGATTCCCACTGGGATTTCGAGTCTCACTCCTTGCTCTGAATGGGCCGATTTCGTTGCTGCGATACCAACCTCCGCTAGCAATTTGAGATAATTATCGCGCGAGATCTTTTGTTCGTTTATCCGCAACGTAAACGGGGGCCGTTCATTGTTAGCTGCCAGTAGCTGCTGCCAATGGCCCGGCCAATCGCGCCGCACAAGGTTGACGAGCCACTCCGGATGAGCCATTTCAATGGCAGCCGAGTCGCTCGCTAGCAATCCGAGTTTATCGGACTTTCTGATTGCGTTACGTAGCGTTGCATTAATTAGCCCCTTTGCCCAAGGCTTCTTTAACGTAGAACACGCCTCAACCGTTGCACTGACAGCTGCGTGCGATGGTGTACTCAGGTACTGTAATTGATACAAACCGATCATTAGCAACATCTCAACATCACGATCGCGATCGCGTAGCGGTCGGCTTATCAGACTCTGTAACTGAGGTTGCAAACGCCAATACCACCGCAATACGCCATAGACGAGTTCCTGAATAAACGCACGATCACGCGTATCGACGTCCAACTTGAAGGCCTTTTCCAACACGACATCAAGTGATTTTCCGTTGCCGATCACGAGTGCAAGGACATTTGCTGCTGTACTGCGAGCGTCTGCCGCCATTGGACTTAATCAGTTCCCAGCATTTGGCGAAAACCATTTATAAATTCAGCTGCGGTCATGGCGCGTTTCCCCGCGGGTTGCAATTGAGTGATACGCAAAATGCCGTTTCCAGTAGCGACATCGATGCCGTGTTCGCTAAACGCGACGACCGTACCAGGCGCCATATTGCTTTCCTTGTGCACGGCGATCGCAGCCCAAACTTTTACTTCCAGCGTCCCAATTTTCGCTGTCGATACGGGTGACGGATTCAAAGCGCGGATCTGACGCGCCAATACTTCGGCACCTAAATGCCAGTCGAGGACACGATCAGCAGACGTTATTTTCTCCGCATAGACAACGGCTGATTCGTCTTGAGGCGTTTCTCGGACTTTGCCCTGCAAAAAGTCATCTACGGTGCGTTTCAACGATTGCGCGCCAAGCTTTGCAAGTTTGTCATGTAATGACCCGCCCGTGTCCGAGGGCTCTATCGCGCAGGAGCATTGCATCAGAACGGGTCCTGCATCGAGCGCTTTGACGACCCTCATCATCGAGATGCCAGTAACAGAATCGTTGGCCATAATGGCTCGTTGGATTGGCGCCGCGCCGCGCCAACGTGGCAGTAATGATGCATGGACGTTAAGCGCGAGTTTGGGTTGGGTTAGTACGTCAGGTGGCAATATCAAACCGTACGCCGCGACTACCAGGAGTTCCGCTGCGAGTTCGCGAAATGCCTTGATGGCGGCGTCATCTTTGAGGGTTGCTGGTTGGAAGACAGGGAGATTGAGTTCCTTGGCCGTCGCCTTTATCGGACTGATGTTTTCACGACGTCCGCGTCCCGACGGCCTGTCCGGCTGGGTATATACGCCCACCAGGTCGATTTCCGGATGCGCATCAAGTACTCGAAGGCTCGCAACAGAAAACTCCGGCGTCCCAGCAAAGACTGTTCTGCATTGGCGTAAAGATGATCGGTTTTTAGATTTCAACGGATATGCGCTGCCTTCGTGCCTATTGTTCGAATCACGAAATCTAGATAGAAGCCGTTGGCCATTTGTTTTGTACGTGTTCTTTAAAGGAGTGTCTCTTGCGCCGCTTACGCGTCGGATTAGTGCGCGATCGTTTTCTCGCCTGATCGAAGCGCGGCGCGTGATCTTGCACCGCGACTGCGGCTAGCAAGTGCGACTATAGTTGCTTTTGCGCTTTTCCTAGTTTTTTGCGTATTCTGGTGCGCTTAAGATGGGATAAGTAATCCACGAATAATTTGCCGTCTAAGTGATCGATTTCGTGTTGTACACAAACCCCAAGGAGATCTTCAAGCTCTAACTCAACCGGGTCGCCATTGCGGTTTAAGCCGCGTACGGTTATCGCTTGAGCGCGTTCTACATTCTCATAGACGCCAGGCACCGACAAACAGCCTTCCTCCATTTGTTCAGACCCGATTGCTTGCACGATCGTTGGATTGATCAGGCACAGCGGGGCGTCGCGAGCATCGGATACGTCTGCCACAATGATCCGTTTATGGACGTTCACCTGCGTCGCCGCCAAGCCGATGCCGGGTGCGTCATACATCGTTTCCAGCAAGTCATCGACAAGTCGTCTGACGTCATCGGTAACAGTTCCCACAGCTACGGCGACATTGCGCAGTCGCGGATCCGGGTACTGGAGAATTTGCAATATAGCCATGAGCGGTGGTTGGTTTTGGGATTTCGGCAGAATACTGGTAACACCCTGATTATTCAATTCGAAAACACAGGACCTCGAGCACGGCGCAAATACGTTTCGTGATTCGTAATTTGTCTGCTAAACTACCTTAAAGAATGCACGTAAAGGTATTGAAATGCCTATAAAAATTATGTTTTTAGTTCTCGCCTCAACATGGCTTTGCCCAGCTGTTGGCGATGAAGTTGCGATTAATCCAAGCAATCCCGGACACTACACCGTGGTTGAAGGCGACACGTTGTGGGATATATCGGGGCGTTTTTTAACCCACCCTTGGCAATGGCCGGACATTTGGCAGGCGAACCCACAGATTGAGAATCCGCATCTTATATACCCGGGCGATGCAGTCTACTTAACCTACAAGGATGGCAGACCCATCCTTAATTTAGCCCGCGGTGGTATGTATGGCGGACGCCGAGTGAAGTTGTCGCCGTCGGTTCGCTCCTACGCGCACGACAACGCCATTCCTCCAATCCCGTTAGATGCCATACGACCGTTCTTATCGCGCCCGAACGTCATGAAATTGGCCGATCTGGAACGTACAGCGTACGTCGTTTCGAGCCAAGATGAGCATTTAGCAAACGGGTCAGGAAACCGTATCTACGTTCGCAATCTCAACGACCTGACGACGGACAAGTATTCGGTGTTTCGCCAGGGGGGTGAGTACCGGGATGGTGACACGAACGAACTCCTCGGACATGAAGCGCTGCATATTGGTGAAGCCATCGTCGAAGTGGCAGGTGACCCAGCGACCGCAAGAGTAGTGAGCTCGACAAAAGAGATCCTAGCTGGTGACCGCCTGATGCCGCAGGTCGAAGACGTATATCCTGATTTCATTCCTCGCGCGCCAGATGGTGGAATCGACGGCAGCATTATTTCCGTCGTCGATGGCGTCTCACAAATAGGCCAATATCAAGTTGTGGTTCTCGACCGAGGAGCGCAGAACGGAATTCAGCCAGGTCACGTCCTTGCCATTTACCAGAAGGGCGTAGTCGTTAAAGACGAACTTGCGTCGGCCATTGCCGCGCAAGAGAAATACGACGCGATTCAACGTGCCCCATCGGAGAGCACAGGCCTGGAGCACGTTGCCGACAGCGTTGTCGCAAATGTCATGGCGGTCAAAAATTCGGTGGATGAATTTCTAAATGAACCAAAAGGCGGTCGGCCGTCCGTCGTAAGGTTGCCTGACGAGCGGGCAGGTGAGTTGATGGTTTTTCGGTCCTTTGAGAATGTCAGCTACGGACTCGTTATGAACACGCAACGCCCAGTCCATGTAGCGGACCGGGTGAAGAACCCCTAACTCATAAATTCTGCGGGAT
>JAQCEL010000253.1 GCA_027618655.1 Pseudomonadota bacterium
TTATCTTCGTCTGGATTTTGTCCAACCAATGGGGTCCATTGCTTCGAAAACCGATCGAGAGTTTGAGTGCGACTCGGCTAATTCGTCGTTTCCCAGGTAACGCCCCGAGGTTCGCTAATTCAATGGCGAAGGTTCGCGCTCGAACATGGTTTTTGGCACGCTAAGGAGGTAGTCTGCAGTCCATGTCGGAATCGAATTTTCACCCTGCGATCTCGCGTTGGCTCGAACAAACTTTTGGCGCGCCGACCCCATGTCAAACGCAGGCTTGGTCGAATATTAAGGCGGGTAAGCATACCTTAGTTGCAGCACCAACTGGCTCTGGTAAAACACTGGCGGCCTTTCTTTCCGCCATCGATGATTTAGTCCATCAGTCGGTTGCGGGCGTGCTAGAGGATTCGACCGCCGTCCTTTATGTCTCCCCGCTCAAAGCGCTCAGCAACGACATAGAGAAGAATCTCAGCGTTCCCCTTGAAAACATTCACCGAAGTTTGAGCGCCGAGGCCATCGATTACACACCGATCCGCGCCGCCGTTCGCACCGGAGACACGCCGCAAGCCAGCCGCGCAGCAATGCGTCGGCGACCACCGCACATTTTGGTCACGACCCCTGAATCGCTTTACATATTGCTAACGAGCGAGAGCGGACGTGAAATGCTCAGTAGCGTGCGGACCGTCATTATCGACGAAATTCACGCGCTCGCTGGTAACAAGCGTGGCGCGCATTTAAGTCTAAGTTTGGAGCGATTAAATCATCTCACCTCAGGTTCACCGTTACGCATCGGTTTATCTGCTACCCAAGAACCGATCGATGAGATTGCGCGATTTTTGGTCGGCATGGACAACATCGAACCCGGTGGTACACCGCGCTGCGCAATCGTCAATGAGGGTCACGCCCGCGACCGTGACCTCGCCATCGAACTACCGGCGGCGCCATTAGAGGCGGTGCTTTCAACAGATTCCGCGGCCGAGAACTACGATCGCATCGCGGAGTTAATCAAACAGCACAAAACGACCTTGGTATTCGTCAACACGCGTCGCATGTCCGAAAGAGTGGCTCGCGCGTTAAGTGAAAGGGTTGGCGAGGAATTCGTTACTTCCCACCACGGTAGTATGGCCAAAGAACGGCGTCATGAGGCGGAGCAGCGCTTAAAGAGCGGTCAATTAAAAGCGCTGGTTGCGACTGCCTCACTAGAACTCGGCATAGACATTGGTGACATTGAACTCGTGTGCCAAATTGGTTCCACGCGGACGCTTTCGATGTTCCTCCAGCGGGTCGGCCGTTCCGGCCATTCTATCGGTGCCGTGGCAAAGGGACGTCTGTTTCCTCAGACCCGGGATCAGCTAGTCGAGTGCGCAGCGTTGCTAGACATGACGCGGCGCGGAGAACTCGACCGAATTACCGTTCGACAAGCGCCTTTGGACGTTCTCGCTCAGCAGATTGTTGCAGAGGTTAGTAGTTCCGATTGGTCTGCCGATGAACTCTACGTGCTCTGCACACGCGCTTTCGGCTTTCGAACGCTCACGCGAAAAAAGTTCGATGAAGTTATCAAAATGTTGTCTGAAGGTTATAGTTTTGCTCGCGGTCGCAGCGGCGCGTATTTGCACTGGGACGCTATTAACGGCAACTTGCGCGCAAGACGTGGTGCAAGGCTCACAGCGCTTACGAACGGCGGTGCCATTCCGGACAATGCGGACTACGACGTCATCGTTGAACCGAGCGGTCATTTCGTTGGCAGCGTCAACGAAGATTTCGCGATCGAAAGTTTACCCGGAAACGTTTTTCAACTCGGTAACACATCGTGGCGCGTCCTTAGAGTGGACGCCGCTGCGCTGCGCGTTGCAGACGCTGCTGGAGAGCCACCCAATATGCCATTTTGGTTGGGCGAGGCGCCGTCGCGCAGCGCCGAGCTGTCTTTTGCCGTGTCGCGAGTCCGCGATATGTTTCGCGAGTGCGCGGATGGCGCTCCCGACGATCCGAGAGATGCGATTATTCCTTGGTTATCGAATGAGGTCGGTGTCGGAGAATATGCCGCCGAACAACTATTTGACTACCTCATGAGTGGTTACCGCGCGCTCGGGTACATGCCGACCCAAGACGTGCTCGTGATGGAACGATTTTTCGACGAATCTGGCGGCATGCAACTCGTAATTCACTCGCCGTTCGGCTCCGCAGTAAATCGGGCCTGGGGGCTTGCGCTTCGAAAACGCTTTTGTCGGACATTCAATTTTGAGTTGCAAGCAGCTGCTATCGAAGACGCAATAGTCATCTCGCTCGGTGCGGCCCACAGTTTTCCGCTCGATGAAGTTTGGCGTTATCTGAATGCCAGCACCGTACGCGAAGTACTGACTCAGGCCGTTCTTGATGTACCGATGTTCAATATTCGTTGGCGTTGGGTCGCTAACTGCGCGCTTGCACTCCCGCGCTTTCGCGGCGGCAAGAAAATACCACCGCGTTTGCAGCGAATGAACGCGGAAGATTTGGTGGCACTGCTGTTTCCGGATCAACTGGCCTGTGCGGAGAATTTGCACGGTAGTCGCGAAATCCCTGAGCACCCACTCGTCGAACAAGCGCTGCGCGACTGTCTGACGGAAGCGATGGATATCGACGCCTTAGAGACGCTGATCGCGGCGATCGCGGACGGTAAGAAACAATTGGTGGCCTTGGATTTAACCGCGCCGTCACCGTTCGCACACGAAATATTGAACGCAAATCCTTACGCGTTTTTAGACGATGCACCGTTGGAAGAGCGTCGCACGCAGGCGGTTCAAAGTCGTCGATGGTTGGACCCGGACACGGCTTCGGATCTGGGCGCATTGGACATCGGTGCAATCGAACGGGTCTGCGACGAACTTGCGCCCGCCGCAATTAATGCCGACGAATTGCATGAAGTTCTTCTTCTCATGGGGGCGATAACCGAGGAAGAAGCAGAACTATTCGGTAACGGCACGTGGGACGCCTTGTTTAACGAATTGTCTTCGACTGGTCGCGCTGTCCAGATCCAAATCGCGACGTTACCGACGCTCTGGGTAGCGAGTGAGCGCTACGCAGAGCTGCATGCGCTGTGGTCTGAGCGCCGGGTGATTCCGGACGGAGATAATCCAGCGCTAAAACTTTTCGCGGTCTTAACGTTTGAAGAGGCCCTGATCGCGCTTGTCCGTTCGCGCCTCGATAATAGTGGACCGCAGACTGCTACCTCGATCGCTGCGACGTTGGGTGTTTCTCCGTTAGTAGTTAAATCCGCATTACGCGCATTAGAAAATCGTGGCATCGTGTTTCAGGGTCAATTCACCCTTGGCGTCACTAAGAAAGAATGGTGCGACCGTCGGGTGTTGGCGCGCATCCACCGCTACACCTTGCGCCGATTACGGGCCGAGATAGAGCCAGTCCCAGCATCAGTTTATTTACGCTTTCTATTTGAGTGGCAGCGCGTGGCTCCGCAAACACAATCCCAAGGGCTGGAATCGACGGCGGCGATCATTGAGCAACTCGCTGGATTCGAAGTGGCTGCTGCGGCATGGGAAACGGAAATACTCCCCGCGAGGGTGCGCGATTTTCGTCCGGATTATCTCGATCAGCTGCATTCAAGCGGGCGCACAGTTTGGTTGCGTTTGAATCCCAAGCGCTATACGACGGGGACTTCGGTAGGACCGATGAAGTCGACACCCATCGCCTTAATTCCGAGGAACGATTTAAAAAACTGGTTGGCCATGGTTGATTCTCCCGAGGAACATCACGCGGAACATTTCAGTGGTGTCGCGAAAATGATCCTAACGGTACTTACGCAACGTGGCGCTGCATTTTTCGACGACATCGTCGATCGTTGCGGCGTGCTTAAATCTCAATGTGAACTAGCGCTCGGTGAACTCGCAGCCGCGGGATTGATCACGGCCGACAGTTTTTCCGGATTACGAATATTACTGGTTCCCGCAAGTAAACGTCGGCCATTAAACGGGTCACGTCGGCGTGGAACGCCGCTAGCGAGTGTTGATACGGTAGGGCGCTGGGATTTGATCCCGCGAGCGCGAGGCGACAACGCGGCGCGTTTTGACAGCGACGGGCCAACCATGGAGCGTATCGTAAGCACGCTATTAAACCGCTACGGCATTGTGTTTAAGCGAGTGATCGAACGTGAGACCGCGCTGCCGCCGTGGCGATATTTGTTGTGGGCCCTTCGGCGTATGGAGGCCCGTGGCGAAGTACGCGGCGGTCGCTTCGTTGCAGGATTTTCCGGCGAACAGTTTGCCCTTCCTGGCGCCGTCGATGCCTTGCGTCGAATGAACAAACTCCCAAGCAACAACGAGATTGTCGTTGTTAGTGGAACCGATCCGTTAAACCTCGCTGGCGTTATTACGCCAGGACTTCGAATTCCCGCAACGACTAAACATCAGATTGCCTATCTGGAAGGCGAACCTGTAGCTGTTCGGATCGGGCAGGATTTTAGAATGCTAAAGGATTGTATTAGTAGTGTGGAACTACGCGTGCGCACTGCGCTAATAAGGCAGCCGCGCCCGACGAATAGACGCAGTGCGTCGCGACGTTAATTGCAAGTAGAAGAACTTCCTATAGATGAAAACTGACCACAGTCGGGAAATTGATGCGGGTTCGCGCTTTGAGTTCGGACGAAATTGGCGTCTGTTTCTAGGCAATATCGACGAACAGCGTATTCACCTTGCAACGCAGTCATTGCACCAGTTACTCGGGCGTGATGTGGTGGGCGCGCGTTTTCTAGATATCGGTTCAGGTAGCGGTCTATTTAGCCTGGCCGCCCGACGGCTGGGCGCGACAGTTTTATCCTTTGATTTCGATCCGGAATCCGTCGCGTGCACTAGCGAATTGCGTCGTTTGCATCAGCCGAATGATCCGCAATGGTCGGTCGAACGCGGTTCGGCTCTCGATCGAAACTATTTGGCGACCTTAGGACAATGGGACGTCGTGTACTCCTGGGGCGTATTGCACCATACCGGCAATATGTGGGCTGCACTACAAGAGCTTCCCGTCTTAGTGGCCGATAACGGCACGCTAGCGCTTGGGCTATATAACGACCAAGGACGCGCGAGCGCGACGTGGTTAAAAATCAAACGTTTGTATAATCGTCTACCGAGGCAGTTACGTTGGGTGGTTATGCTTCCTGCCGCGACCCGTTTATGGGGCCCAACTATGGTTCGAGATC
>JAQCEL010000254.1 GCA_027618655.1 Pseudomonadota bacterium
GCGAGCGCGCCGAACACTGATGAAGCGCGCGCGTCCTCGACACTCTTCAGCGAGATGGTGTTGCAGGCGGTTCGTGACGAGGACTACGTGGTTGGCGCAACGATACAGGCCGGACTTGGTAGCGGCGCGAACTCGGAATTTATTTTCGGTCGCAACGAACCTGCAGTGCAGAATTACCACCGCACGATCGCGGATGTGATGTCGGGCGAGATCCCGCTTCCAGCGAGTGACGTTCAAAAATAACGGATCAGCCTCAAACCATGAAGAAACCCGACAGACTCAATTCTCTCGGTACGGATTTCGATATCGACGATCCCGTATTCGCGGAGAATTTCGAAGACGCGCTCGAGCACCTCGTTGCGCATTGCCCGGTCGCCCACAGTAATCGTGGACCTGGCTACCACGCCTTCAACCGCTACGAGGACGTGCGGCGCTGCGCGCAGAACTGGCGCGCGTTCAGCAGTGCGGATGGCTGGATGTTGGATCCGCCCGAAGGCAATATTCACATTTTGCCAGAAGATAGCGATCCGCCTTACCACACGAACTGGCGGCGCGTGTTGAATCCCTTCTTTACCGCACAGGCCGTGGATGAGCTCGAGCAACACGCGCGTGATTACGCCGGCGAACTCGTCGACAAGTTCGCCGGCCGGGGTGAGTGCGAATACGTCGCGGATTTCGCTGCGCAGTTGCCGGGCCTGATTTTGTTCAAGCATATTCTGCCCGTGCCGGTGGACGATTTGCCGACGTTGTTTAAGGACATTGACATTTACTCGTTCGGGCCAATTGTCGATCGCGCGCCGGCATTCGGCCGCGTCTACGTATATCTGCAAGGTTTTCTTGAAGCGCGCCGCGATGCCCAACCGAAGGGCGATCTCGTCGACGTGATCCTCGCGGGCGTGGAGCGCGCCGGCGAACCCTGTCCTTGGGATGACAAAGTTCATATTGCGCTCGACGTGGTGTTCGGCGGTCTGGCGACGACGACGCACGCGATGTCAGGTGCGATCTACGAATTGGCTCGACAACCTGAGATCCGTCGTGGCCTACTTGGCAACGAGGCGCATATGCACACCGCGGTCGAGGAAACCGTGCGCATGCATGCGCCCGTAGTCGCAGTGGGCCGCACCGATCGAAGTGCGCGGCGTACGACTCGAACCCGGCGATCGCATTGCGCTGAATTACGCCGCCGCCTCACGCGACCCGGACGTGTGCTCGCGACCGCGGAATTTCGATGTAGAACGAGAAGAAGTCGTTCACACAGCGTTCGGTGTCGGTCCGCATCGTTGCATTGGTGAGCATCTCGCCCGCCTCGAGATCAGAATTGCCGTAGAAGAATTCCTGAAACGGATCCCTGAATTTCAGATCAAGGCGGGTACGACACCGCACTTCGAAAGTGGTCAGTTGCGCACGATGAAGGATCTTTATCTCACGTGGTGAGATTTCACTAGGTCGAGCCGAGTGCGACGCTTGTAACTTATGCCGGAGATCAGTCCCGTGCATGTTCGCTTGTCCATAGAAGTAAACGCTGGGCCCGTGTCACGACTCGTCGACTCGCGCAGGTAGTAGAGCCGACGGATCCGTCCGACATTTTTCTGATTCACACTGAGCGGATCTAGGGATGCGGAAATTTTCAATCGCTGCGCGAACTTAAAATCGATACGTTTTCCGCGCTAATTCGCAAGTGTGACAAAGACGTTTGCGACATTAAAAAGTGCGAGAGTGTATCGAGATTTCTCTTGTCTGTTCTGTTGTGGCTAGGTTATGGGTTGGAGCGATTTCAATATTAACCACGACCGCAGATAGTTCTTAAGATCGGTTGTAGCAAGCGCGGCAGAAAATAGACTATCCTGATAGCATTCCAGGCCTGATTGGCTGAGGTTCGGAAACTAAATTCACAGAGGAAACAATAATGGCCCAGGCACAACAGAAATTTTCGTCAGATGTGAATGCTGAAGTCGAACAGCTCGATGCGCTCGTGATCGGCGCTGGCGTAACCGGTATTTACCAGCTTTACGGCCTTTTACAAAAAGGCATCAATGCTAAAATTTTCGAGGCGGGCAGCGGGGTTGGCGGCACCTGGTATTGGAACCGTTACCCAGGTGCGCGGTTTGATTCCGAGAGTTATTCCTACGCTTACAGTTTTTCCGACGAGCTGTTACAGGAATGGAATTGGAAGGAGCATTACTCCGGGCAGCCTGAGAACGAACAATACTTAAATTACGTCACGGACAAGTTCAAATTACGTCCGAACATTCGCTTTAACGCACGGATCAAATCCGTACACTTCAATAATGCCAGCGGCCGCTGGGATGTTGAAACCGAAGACGGCTACCGGGCAAGTGCCCAGTTTGTGATTGCAGCCGTGGGAATTTTGTCTGCCAATAATATGCCCAATATTCCGGGTATCGATAGTTTCAAAGGCGACTCGTTTCACACGTCGCGTTGGCCAAAAGAAGCTGTCGATTTCACGAATAAAAGAGTGGGCGTTATTGGCACGGGCGCGACCGCTATTCAGTTGATCCCAGAAGTGGCAAAACAAGCCGGGCACCTCGCGGTATTTCAGCGAACACCCCAATATGCGGCGCCGCTAAGAAACGCGCTTATCGCGGACGATGAACAGCAAAAAATCAAAGACAGTTATGCCGAGACATTCGCAAAGTGCGACAAAACTTTTGGCGGATTTATGCACGACTTCGATCCGCGTTCAGCGCTAGAAGTCACGCCCGAAGTTCGCGAGGCATTCTTCGAAGAGATTTGGGCGCAGCCTGGCTTTAGTAAGTGGTTTGGTTGTTTCCACGACATTATGACGAGTAACGAAGCGAATGAGTTGTACGCGGAATTTGTGCGCAAAAAAATTCGCGAACGGGTTAACGACAAAGAATTAGCAGAAAAACTCGTACCCAAAGATTACCCGTTTGGCGCAAAGCGCGTGCCGATGGAAACTGGTTATTACGAAACGTACAACAGAGATAACGTGAGCCTCGTCGACGTGCATGAAAGCCCGATCATAAGTATCACGCCAAAAGGTGTGAAAACGGCGGATGCGGAATACGAACTCGACGTGATTATCTATGCAACGGGTTTCGATGCGATCACAGGCGAACTAACCCGTATGGATATTCGCGGACGTGGTGGTGAATCGATCAAGGAAAAATGGGCAGATGGACCGCGTACCTATATGACAGTACAAACGGCGGATTTCCCGAATTTGTTCATTCCCGGTGGTGCGGTTTTTTGCAATTTCACGCGTTGTGCTGAAGTCATCACTGAATGGATTTGCGACTGCATCGACTATATGAGGGACAAAGGTCATACGCTTATCGAAACGACAGTAGAAGCGGAAGACGCATGGACGGAACACGCGAATTCGCTAACTGAAGGAATGATTTTCACGAAAACGGATTCGTGGTTTATGGGCTCGAACATCCCTGGTAAGAAGCGTCAGTTCCTATTCTATGCAGCTGGCGCGCCGGCGTTTAGAGATAAATGTGCTGATGTCGCTGCGAAAGACTACGAAGGATTCGTATTTAAGTAGAACGTCCGTTGCGATCCGTAGCCGTTTGGCGGCTACGGGTTCACTGAGCAAAATTGGATCTCTTTCTGGACGGACGATTCCCCGAAATTACCGACAAGCGGATTTGACTCCCTCTATCCAAAGAAAATGCAGCCGGGCGGCAGATTACCAATAAGAGCCTCGGCGAACCTTAGGCTGCTATAAGGCACCGGCACTCAATATGGCCGGATCCCGAACCTTCAAACGCTTAGGATTTTACCAATTTTGCTTTACCTCTTACCGCTTCGGCGGCACGGGTTCGCGGCGTTGTTCTTCTCGTTATCAAGATACAAGACTAACAAAATCAACAGCCCGGCGCCGGCGGCGGCGAGGCTTAAAGTACCGATTATTCCGTCGGGTGCGATACCCATAATCCGGAAAAGTAAGCGGGCGAAAAGCGCGCCAATAATTCCTAAGATGATGTTGCCAACGAGGCCGGGATTTGCCGTTCTTACTTGCTTCTGGGCCATCCAGCCCAAGCCCGCGCCAACAGCCAGATTGATCATGAGTCCGATTAAGTCCACCGCGCCACGCCCCCTGATTATTATGATATTGCAGCGCTCGGACTTTGAACGATCGATGCTGAACCTATGCTGAATCTTCAATCTCGGTTGTAGCAAGAGGGCGTAGATGGGCTTAAGCACCACACAATCGCGAGTCGTGTGCGCGAAATTGTGCTTGTCAGCAGACTTGTCTGGAGATTGCGCCGAGCCCAGCTAAGAATAATGCCCGACTGAAGGTGCACGATTCGATGTGCGACTTTTCTTCGAGGTCGTTCACTTCGTGCGATAGTGTGAACGGGTCGCGAGTCTGTAACATTTAGTGTGACGCGTTCGTTAATACCGCCTCTGTCGTCGATCGATAAGTGGCGCCAGCTTAATAAAAATCTACAATTCCTCAGAGCATGATTACTGCAGTCGTGGGTAGCGCTGCGGTAAGGAACTGTTTTGATGGATACGAAAAATAAATTAACGATATGGATTAGGCAATTTATGAAACTACGAACAATCGCGGGCCTTGTTCCTGCCCTTTTGATATCTCAAACGCTCCTCGCTCAGGGACCGACAACACCACCAGGACTACAATCACCGCCACCAGGTCGGCTTCAAGAACGCATTGCCACGCTGCCGCCCGCGGCGCGTGCGCGGGCCCTTGATTGGCTCGCCAGATTTGATTTTCCGGCAGAAGATGTCGAAACAATAGATGTCGACGTAGAAGGTGGGGTGCTTTACGCAGACCCACGCCCGGACCTTGCGGATCCAGTCGCAGACGAAAGCGGAACGTCGCCCTCAGGATTGCCAGAAAGTGACGTCTTCGCGCTACACAGCAAACCCGGTGCGGCTAACGTAATTTTTGTTGATGTGGATGGACATACCATCACGGGGACTGGTTGGAATGCTGGCGGCGCCGCGAGTTATGCCGCCAGAGCATACGACACAGACGGAAACGCCGCCTCGTTCAGTCAATCCGAACTCGATCAGATCGCTGACATTTGGCATCGCGTCGCAGAAGATCTCGCGCTTTTCGACATCGATGTTACGACTGAGGAACCAAACGAGTTTGGACCTAAGGGTCCGTGACAAAACTAGTCGATCGGTTTCGGCATGCGCTGT
>JAQCEL010000255.1 GCA_027618655.1 Pseudomonadota bacterium
CTTGCAACGCACCACTATTCTCATAATCGTGTTCCTCATAGATAAAAAATAATGACGGGCATTCAACTCCGAGCAATATTCGTGCAGGCCGCGCCGACGGTTTTCGTCTTCTTGTGGTCAACGGGTTATGTAGGCGCGCGATTCGGTTTACCGTTTGCTGAACCATTTACACTCACGTCGATTCGATTCGCGATTGTCACGGCAATTCTGGGCTTAGTTATTGTCGTGCGCCGCGGAAAATGGCCGAAAACGGCCCTAATGTGGGGCCATTTAGCCGTCTCCGGGTTGCTCATTCACGCGTGTTTTATCGGCGGCGTGTTTACCGCTATTGATGTAGGGGTAAATATTAGTATCGCGGCGCTAATCGCCGGTACCCAGCCGTTATTGACAGCCGTTATCGCGGTGCTGTTTTTGGGCGAGACGTTGTCACGGCGGCAGTGGTGCGGATTTGTCATCGGATTCGCGGGTCTGGTGATGGTTGTGCTCAAGACGATCGCATTAGATGCGTTACCGTTTGTCGGGCTGGTCGGATGCGTCGTCGGTCTGTGCGGAATTACTGGCGGAGCGTTGTACCAAAAGCGCTTTGTCGTCGGTCTCGATCTCTTCACTGGATCAGCTATTCAGTTCGCTTGTGCTTTGATTCCGTGCACGTTGTTGGCATTCCTTCTTGAAACTCGTGAAATTCAATGGAACTTAACCGTCACTCTGACTTTGGCGTGGTTATGTTTGGTTTTGTCGATTGGTGCGATCAGTATTTTATTGTTCTTAATTCGGGCAGGTGCTGCATCGCGCGTTTCCAGTCTTTTCTATCTCGTTCCGCCAGTTACTGCGATGCAAGGCTATTGGTTTTTCGGTGAAAGTTTAAGCGTGCTACAGATCACAGGGATCGCGGTCGCCGCGCTCGGCGTCGCGCTGATCAATTATCAGCCGGCCGCGGCGCAACCCGCTAACACCGGGCAGTGATCGCGAACGCTTGCGAGTAACGCGCTTGGTGCGACTAGGGCCGACGAGATTTATTCAGCTCCGCACCGAATTTCAATAAAAACTGTAGCGTCTGTTGTGCCTCAGGTTTCGATAGCATCGCAATCATTGCCATGATCCCGCCTTTGGCTGGTTCGGCCGCGTCGTGTGTCGAGGCTTTGTCGAGTGCGCTTAATACGTCGTCGGCAGCTTGCAGCATCGACTCACTGCCGAATGTGTTGAGCGCTTGTTCGACGATGCCAAACAACCTATCGACGATGCTATCCGTCGCAGCCGAGCGCATCGCATGCACTAGCAAAACTGTCTCGAATAACGTGTCGAGTGCGCCAATGCGATGCAACTCGGTTAGGCGATCGATGATGGAGTGAATTGCTACACGTGTATCTTCCTCGTTCAGGCGGTCGACTACTTCCAGCGCTGCACCAGTCGCAGTCGCTAGCCGCTCAACCATGGTGTCGGTGAGTGCGTCACTGAGGACGAGCAACAAACGCCGGAGTTCGTCGCCAGAATTTTCGTTTATACCTGAACCACTTATTTCCGTAGGCATTTATCTAACTCCTACAGCAATCCACGAACCGACAACCAATAGAGTCGGTTGTAAGCTAATTTAAACCAATGGACCATTTGTGAGGGCGGGCCAGGATTAGGCGGGTTCGTGTAATTGAACGCAATGTAGGTTCCATTGTGTGAGCCAGTTTCGATGAAGCAAAACACTTTGCCATCGTACTTGCGTGCCATCCGACCTTCGCTCACGAGCGAGCTTAGATTGTCGATAATGGTGTCGGCTTCGAAATGGGCGGTGGATCCCGCCTTGGAAATCGGAATATTTGTCGTGTCTCCGCAGACGAATACATTATTCGTTCCTTCGCGCAGCAAGGATTCGCGATTCGTTGGCACCCAGCCGCCCGCACCGAGATCGGAGTCGGTTATTACCTGTGCGCCTTGGTGAGGCGGGATCGTAATCAGCAGATCGTATGCCAGATCCGATTCTTCTTCGGAAGAGATGATCTTCTTCTCGGCATCGATTGATTTTGTGTTAAAGAAGACTTCGCTCTTAATCCCCGACTTCGTGAACTCCGCATCCGACCAATGGGCAACAGGTTCCAGCGAGTGCAAGCGGCCTATCGGGTAGGTGTAGGTGATTTCTGTTTTATCAGCGAGTCCACGCTCTTGAATGTAATCACGTAACATAAAAGTGACTTCGAGCGGGGCCACCGGACATTTATGCGGTGCGTTAACGTTAACAATAATCTTGCCGCCGTCGAAATTTTCGAGCGCTTCGCGAAGTTTTCGTGCACCATCAAGATCATAGAACCAGTGCGCACCTTCGCTCATGCCGGGTACCGTGTCGGGTCGCAACCTAGAGCCTGTAGCAATGACGAGATAGTCGTAGTCAAATGTTTTGCCGGATTCAGTCGCAACTGAATTGTTACTAACGTCGATCTTCGTTGCTGGATCAAGATGGAACGCAACGCGGCGATCAAGCACGCTCCGTTGATCACGAAAGAGATCTTTCTCACGCATTTTTCCGAATGGGATATAGAGTAATCCAGGCTGGTACATGTGCTGCTCAGTGTTGCCGATGACTGCAATACTGATTTCATTGGCGCGTAATTCGCTGCCGAGTTGTCGACACAATCCGTTCGCTATGATGGTTCCAGCGAGGCCTCCTCCGACGATGACGATTTTCTTTGTCATGCTTATTCCTCTGATCTTTTAATCTCGAACGACTGGTTGCAGTTGCCTCTATTTCATTTTTTTGACAACGATATGCCAAATATCTCCGATTTGCTCGATGCTAACCGTTTCGTGCTTAACTTTTTTTACCCATTCTGGAATGTCCATGGCCGAGCCCTTATCAGTTGAAAGCACTTCGATCTCGTCACCAATTTCGACTAGTTTCAAATTCGCAATCAATTCCATCAAAGGGCCCGGGCAGAAGGCCCCGCGCATATCGATTGTCGTTTTCGCTACCATGTTAGAAACCTCATAAAGATGCGCGGCTAGAACACTACGAGTTGTCCGGTTTCAGCGTCGGATAGAAATTTCGTTAATCCCCCTGCCGAGTCGATCAGGTCATCGACGAAATCATCAAGCTCGAGTCCTGCGACATCCATTGCCATTGAGCAAGCGTAGAGCTTCAATTCGCCGAGCATTTTCCCTTGCTTGAACAGGTCGATGGGATCTGGTGCCTTCTTATCCAACAGAAGTTTTGAGAACTCACCGCCCGAATAGCGGTTACCGGCCGGATTTTTCTGGAAGAATTTCACCGCGTTCATGCTAATAAACACTTCGACGGGACGCTCAGACACCGCTGCGACGGCTGCTGCCATTGCGGCCATTTGGATTTTTTCATGTTCACCTGAACACATCAGGATGTAGAGGGAAGTTGTGCTCATCGGCTTCTCCTTCAATGTCCGCGAGTATTTAGTCGCTCGCAAGCTGCTCGCTGTTGCGATTGTTAATCCGGGTCGCGGCCCGACAAATCCATGAGCTAACGTTTCAAGTCCATCGCATACTAACGGCATGCTACCGTTATTCGATTCAGTTATATGCTTATAGCTCGGTTCAATGATACTACAACATCGCGCGACTTCGCGTCTCGAAAGTTAGCTTGAGTTTCTGAGCGTGGTCGATCGCTTGCCCGATGGATTGCATCGCTTCGTGATCCGAAGGTCAGTCGTTGCGAGCGCGATTTGATTTTTAGTAGTGAAGCTCGAATTCGGTTGGGGTCGCAAATCCCTTTAGCTTTTCGCCGTACTCGCGCGTGACTTCGCGTGCGTCATCAGTGTTATCGATCGCATGGGGTGTGATTAAAACGATCAGTTCTGTGCGACGCTTTGCATCGCTCTCTTGGCCGAACAATTTACCAATGACTGGCAGATTTCTGATGTAAGGCAGGCCGCTAGAATCGTCAGTCGCCGAATCTCTGATCAGGCCACCCATGACAATCGTGTCACCGCTTTGAATGGCAATCGTACTCGTTATTTTGCGTTGTTGGATGGTCGGTGCATCGAGACCGGAAGTAGTTGTTCCGACTGCGGCGCTCACTTCCTGATCGACTTCCATCGTGACTAGGCCACCGGCATTGACCCGGGGCGTTACCTGTAAGGTAACACCGGTGTTTCGATATTGAATCTCATTCACGGTCGGTGCATTTGGATCCACGTTGCTGGTCGATGAGCGGGTCGGGATCGGAATTTCGTCGCCGACGTTTATGGTGGCTGTTTGATTATTGAGCACCATGAGGGACGGGGACGATAGGACGCTGATGCGAGATTCCGTTGCCAACGCGTTGATCGCGGCGCGAACTTGTCCGGCGTTATCGATGACAGCGTATGAGAATCCCGGAATCAAACTGCCGATGCCCGCACCGCCCAAATCCAATAGTCCTTGCCCTCGCTTATTCTCGGGCAGTCCATTTTTGAAAAACCATTCGACCCCGTATTCCAGCGAATCGTTGAGCGACACTTCAATGATTGTGGCCTCAATAAGGACTTGCAGCGGGATGAGATCGAGCTTTTTAACCGCATCAATGATCAGCTGGTATTCTCTCGGCGTCGCAAGAATAACTAATCCATTGTGCGTTTCGTCCGCGATGATCCGAACTTTTTCACCGAGATTGAGCGCTGGCCCTGACGAGGGGCCAAAATCGCGCGAAATTCCCGGAGCTTCGCCCTGTGATTGGAGGGTAATCGGATCCAGACCCGGTGCTAACTCTGGCGCTCTATCCCGTCCTTGTGAAGATTGTGCGGACGGAAAAACATCGTTCAATAATGCGGCGACATCAATAGCCTTGGAGTTTTGCAGGCGAAATACGTACACCCTTGGTTCGGCCGTGTCGCTTGGCGTGTCGAGACGTTCGATCCAATTCTCGATTTCCGTTAGCGCGCTTCGTGACGGCGTAACGACTAATACTGAGCGCAATCTATCAAGCGCTATGAGACGCACGAGTCCGTCCATGACCTTACCCGATTCGCCTTCTAGTGCTTTTTCGAGTTCGCCCACAAGCACCTCCGGCGCGACGAAATCCAATTTCACGAGTCCTACGGACATCCCCTTCATCCAATCGACATCGAATATTGCGACGGTTTCAAGATACCGGCGTTGCTCGATTGGCGTGCCCGCTA
>JAQCEL010000024.1 GCA_027618655.1 Pseudomonadota bacterium
TTCATCCGCGTCCCAGGCGCCGGCTAAACGAATACCCCGAAAAAGCGGGCTGGCCGCGACATGTGCTTCCAAGACAGGGCGAACCTTCGCGCCAAGTCTCAGTTCAGCAGTCCCCATGATCGCGCCAATCTGCGCCATGGCGGGACGCTTCGCTGCGGTCTTCGCGATACTGTCGACCCACTCAGTTTCGCCGACCGGCATCATTTCTTCCGGCCCGTCCGTTCGGTAGCCTTCCCAACATTGTAAGAATACGGTTTGCTCAATGTTGTGTGTCTCAGTGTCGGTCCACAAGGAATTTAGATCGTAGAAAGGGAAAGCGCCGCCAGCCACGAAGAAGTGATGATGCGGATCAATAATTCGGCGGTTCGGATCGACGATCTCCTCGGGCACCTTGGCCAGCCAATCTTCACGGACTTCTAACGGCATATCGAATTCTCCCATCGGTTATATTTTTAGATTCGGACATAATAGTGACCGCAAGCCCGAGGTTTGCCGCACTGCGCTTCCTCGAACGAGCATACACTGCCCCTGGAGCTATTATCGGACAGATACTGCCATAATTTTGGCGAGCGTCGGAGCATAATATTCGAATCCGACTATTTTTCATTGGGGTTCAATCGCCGGTGTCGATTAACAGATAATCTTATGGACACTTTCATCTCTTACCTAAAAGCGGATTGGGTTTCACGGCCGCGCTGGATGAACCCCATTTTTTACTTCTGTCTCTATATGGCCTTCGTCTACATGCCGTTCGATTTGTTCTTTAAGCCGCTCGCGACCGATCACGAAATTTGGTTTGGCGTCGCGTTAACAGGTTGGTTGGCCAAAGCCACCGAGCCAGTGCACTGGATCATTTACGCGGCTGGGGCTTATGGTTTTTGGAAAATGAAAGCTTGGATGTGGCCCTGGGCCGCGGTGTACGCGGCGCAAGTCGTGATTGCGATGTTCGTATGGAATTTAATCAATGAGCATGGACAAGGGATCGTCGCCGGTGCCGTCACAGCAGCCCTGTTCGCTGTACCGATGGTTGCTTTATGGCGGGCTAAAACCTCATTTCGGACGGGTTCTGGTGACCGCGCGGCGGCGGCGAATCAAGATCCGAATTAACCCTCCGGGTATAAGCTATATATTGGCCGCAGGTTCGTAGCGGTCGATCTTGCGCACCGCTCGGCAGACCGAAAGCAACGGGGTGTGCTTTCGGTTCCAAAAATCAGGAGACAAATCGATGATGGCAAATCGCAGAAAAGTGCTTAAACGCGCCATAACAATGCTAAGTACCGCATGGCTGGCACCGAGATTCGCGCTGGCCGATATCTCACCGTCCGTATCGGCATTAGATAAATCCGAGCTCATTTACCTTACGCCGATCGTCTCAGGGGGCAAAGAAAGTGCTTGTCACGGAGAAGTCTGGTTCGTGCACCACAACCAAGAAATATTCGTCGTAACCAAAGACGACGCTTGGCGCGCCGAGGCCACGCGTAAGGGCTTTAACAAAGCGAAGATATGGATCGGCGAATTCGGTCCGTGGAAGAAGGCTAACAACCACTACTTGTCCGCACCCTATCTCCAGATTGAGGGCCAGCTCGAAACAGATCCCGCGGTTCATGCCTCGGTACTCGAAGTCTACGGCGCGAAGTACTCAGATGAGTGGTCATCGTGGGGTCCACGCTTTAAGGATGGCCTGGCAGACGGATCGAGAGTGATGCTGCGTTACAAAGTCGCGAGCTAACTGAAGCTCGCTCGCGCTTGCGCTAGGCGATTGCGCACGCAGCGGCGCAGCATAGTATCCAAACTTGTCAGCGTGATCCCTAATTCACGGGCTGTGGGCTGCGGATCGATTGCGTCGTCATGGTCGAGCAAACTCAGCATGCTCGCGGTAAGCGGCGGTCGCTTCATTAGTGCTTGCGCCACGCAAGCCAACATTAGACCGAACGGCAGCGGCACGGACCAGATATTAGGCGTGCAGTTCAGCGTGGCTGCCGCGCGCGTCACAAGCTCACGCCGTGGCAAGGATTCAGGACCTGCGAGGTCGAACGTTTTCGTTTCAGTTACGGGGACCGTTAAACGACGTTGCATCGCCTCTACGACATCACCGGCATAGATCGGTTGTTCGAGACTTTCGGCGCGAAACAAGATCACTCGCTTAGAAGACGCACGTTTTGCTAAGGCAAAACTTGCCCGATCTGTTTCACCTAAGACCATTGGGACTCGGATGATTGTTGCACGCGCATTACCAGACTTTAGAATTTCCTCCGTCGCCGCACGCGAGCGTAGGCAACGACTCGTGCTAGACGGATCGGCTCCCAAAATACTGATGGTGAGAATATGTCTGACATCGCAATTTTCGAGCGCTTGCATCAGTGCTTGAGCAGGTCGCTCATGCGCGTCAAAATAACTCGCGGATCGTGTTTCCTTGATCGTGCCGATCAGATGCACAACCTGTTCACAAGCGCTCGCTGTTTCGCGGAGAAATTCCGCATCACAGGGATCGCCAACCGAGATGCTTAAACCGGGTTTCTCGCCGACGTAGCGAAGTAAGGAAGAACGCGCCCGTTCACTACGCACAATGGCTGCGATGGGTATGCCACTTAGCAAGGACTTGATCAATCGGCGCCCCAATTGTCCGTTCGCGCCCGTGATGAGTATGCCGCTCACCTGAGCATGCGCCCACTCTCGGATGGACGCTCGCTTAGCAGTACACTGATTGAGATGCAAATCGCGACCATTCCGAACTTGTTGAGCTTATCGCGGATCGTTTTCGTTCCCGCGTTGATTGTGACGCTTGCGTATCGAATTGAATTACTCGCCGTGAGTATTTTTTGTGTCGTCGTCATTAGCGATTTCTTAGACGGGATCATTGCACGACGATCGAGCACGCCATCTGCCCGCGGGGCGTTAATCGACCACGGATCCGATGCCATATTTGTCTCTGCAATGACTGCATACTTTGCCTATCTAGGCGTACTGCCACTCATCTTACCGGCGCTCATCGCAATCGCATTTATTCAATATTCAATCGATTCCGGAAAGCAAGCAAACACAGGTTTGCGTGCGTCTCGAATCGGACGCTGGAACGGGATCGCATATTTTGCGATCACAGGCTTAGCCGTCGCCGTGTATTTGTTCGCAGTCGATTCCGTGTTCCGTGACATTTTGAATTTATTCGCTTATTTGCTCTGCGCAAGCACTGTCGTGTCGATTATTTCGCGCGCCGCGCGTTTCTTTTCTCGAGCGCGAAAAAGCTAAGCTATCTCGAACCCGAAGAACATCGATTGCTCACGTCTCGGCGAATAGTTCCCGATTCGCCGTCGGCAAGAATAACAAACCTATGGCCGCATTAAACACGACGAAGAATGTATGCATCACCAAACTGAATGCGCCAATCTCTGGATAGTCGGGAAATAGAACGGTCCACAACAATAATGCGCCAGCGTGAAACGGCAACGGCAGCGCCGCAGCAAGGAAAATGACGGGAAGAAACACGAGCATTTGTCCGAACGATACATCAACGTTAAACAGCGCCAAGGACAAGGTGTAAACCACCACTGCCGCGAGTAGATTGGGCGCTTTGAATAGCAGCACAAGTAGGTAATGACGGAATTTAGCAAGCCGAAAGGCCCTGAAAATTTGTCGCTCGCGTAACTGCGCGTGCGGCAATATCGCGCCAGAGAAGAACGCCAAATGCAACGGCAAGTATAGTGCCGCGATGACGAATACAACCGTTAAGATCTTAGCTAAGGGCAGAGCGGTCGAGGCCGCCGTGACGAGATCGAAATAGATGAGCGTGCCGATCGCTGAAAATATCAACAGTTGATAAATCTCCATCATGCCAAGCAACACCATACTCGATAAGGCTTGCCATGGAGGCACCGCATGCCGTCGCCATAAGTATAAAGTGATAGCACCCTTGCCGACCTGCTCGTTTAGCAATGACAAAATATAAGCGCTCGCTCGGATCGGGAGCATTCGTGTGAATTTGAAATCTGGCGCATTAAACCAGCGCACGACTCGCCATGTCGCATGCGAGTCGACGAAAAAGAAAAAGAACGAATAGGGGATCATCATGGCCAACCAAGCAAGCCAATTCGCGTCACCGATAAAACGCGCCAAATACTCGAACGCACCCAGTCCTTCGCGAGCGGCCGCCCCTTGTATTTTGCCGAAGACTAGATAGAAACACCCAGCCGCCAACAACCATGTCGTGACCTGCAAAAGTCGCGATCGCAGCCTTGGTGCTTTTTTCACGGTAGTTGATTCAGCTACAGGTGTCTCGTTCATGATGGCGGAGACAATAACATGTCACGCGTGAAATCGGAGAGCCACGCATGCACTCGATGCTGGCTAGAGCCTTCGCTTTCAGCTGTGATTACTCATTTACCAAAGATCCTACGAGCCCAACGGATTTTGCTTGGTGAAAAGCTAAGTCACTAGGCCGTTGCGGCTATCGGCGGCTCATTTGATTAGAACAATTGGTAAATACGTCACAGTCTTCGATCAAATACTGATGCGCGGCGTGCTAGGACATGACTTCGCCGGTCTGCGTTCTTATAGTAGCGATGGCATGTGTCGGACTACCGACAGTCGCTAGGAAGCACGAGCATTCGAACAACGGAGGTTTATCAGACATGCGCATTTATTCAATTGCCTATGGGGCAATACTCTTAGCTATCACCGGAATGGGTACCGCACACGGCGCAATCGTCGCCGATTCCATTGCGGAATTCTCCAACACTCAAGGCCAGGAAAACTGGACCTACGGCATATTTATTGCCGGCACTGACCCATCTGCGCTCACACCGTACACGACGGCTGGATTTCAGAATTTCGATAACTTTGATATTGCCGAGAACGACTGGTTGGCAAGCAGCGCTTTGGTTGGGGCGCAGAATAATACGTTCTTGAAACTCGGCGCCGAGGGCGGCCATCCGACCGGAATCGGGCCTGGCGCGCAGAACACTATCATCTGGGCAATGCGCCGCTATGCAAGTGAAGTCGACGGTCTTTATGATTTAAATATTGATCTGAAAAAAGCGAATGTCGTAAATCCTGCAGGTGGCGGCATCACGGGCCGCGTATTCGTAAACGGAACTGAAGTGTTCACGCAGTTCATTGCCAATGACGATAACGTTGGCGTCCAATTGAAATTATTAATCGACCTGGAGGTCGGTTCACTCATTGATTTTGCGATCGACCCGACGGGCATCACGCCTACGCCGGGGGGTGACAATATTTATTCGGCACGGGCTGATGGTACGCACTTTGCCGCCATTATCGAGACTCCCACGGCAGTGCCATTACCTGGCGCCCTGTTTTTCCTCGTGCCAGCTCTAGGGATATTGGGAGGCGTAGCCCGGCGGCGATAGGCTAATAACACTGCCACGCGATCGGCATTACAAGTACACGAAAACCGGTATGGTCTGACCCCAACCGTTCACAAGCTCATCGCCGAACGATCAGTGTGCGCATTGATCGCAACTCACAATCCGTGCCTGAAAACCTGAAGCCCGCGTAACCGTTCGTAACGACGTCCTCGCAGATCTCCCGGTAAGTGCCGACACCGCCAGCGTAGGGTCTGAACATCCGGACCGTGCCTTCAATGTTCGTGCCGGTGTACCAAGATTTCGTCAGCGGGTAGAGCGTTGTGTGGCCAACTTCGTGGACGGTCTGGACCCAGTCTCGCTCCGCCGATCCGGAAAACTGCAACGTGCAGGAAAAGTCCAGACGCCCTTCTCGCTCAATCGATCGCGAAACTTCCGACCCTCAGTATCCCGGCGGTGGCGGTGCGTCCGGGGGTGGATAACCATAAGTAATATTCGAACGCGGCTGTGCTTGCGGGCCGGCAGCGGCACTGAGCGCTGCTGCGACATTCGCTGGCACTGGAACTTGATGACCGTTGCCATACATACATTGAACGTACGCAGAATCGTAACGCTCTTGAGCACGTGAGCCAGAAATTCCGTAAGCGTCCGTGCCAGCGGCGCTACCCAGCAGAAGTCCACTACCGCCACCGATCGCGGCACCTGCACCTGGATTACCTGATGCGGCGCCGATCATTGCACCTGCTGCGGCACCCACAGTGGTACCAACCACGGCACTGTCGAGCGCACCTTTTTGCGCTGCTTGCCCGGCGCTGGCGCCGGAAGCTTGTTGCGCGTACTGCCGGCAATTCAAATCGTCGATCCTGAACTTATCAAACGTTGAGCCGCTTCCTGGCAATGCCGTCACGCTAGGGCCGGTGGGGTAGCTCGCACATCCACCCAGAATGAGCGCGAGCGCGGCAATTGAATAACGAGATAATTTCATTACAAACGGTCCTTTTAGCGATGAGATTAACGAGGGGGTGATGAAGCGACGTTGCGCGGATCGACGCTCACCCACGGTTCCGGACAATTCTGAATGTGTGGGTAATAACCCGCAGGATTCGGACAATAAAACCACACTTGCGTCGTCGGCGCGCTCGGTATGTTAGGCGCGACAACGGCTGGCTGTTGAATGTAAACCGGCGGTTCGCGCTCGATTACAATTGTTCGCGGCTGGTAGTAAAAAGGGTCATAGCCATAGCCGTAACTGATGCCGGGTCCCCAAAAAAAGGGGCTCCCATAATAGCCGCCGAGGCCGTAATTATACCGGTGGCCGTAACTATGGCGATAGCCATGCCCGCCGTGCCTGTGACCGCCATAGCCATCACCTCGATAATGTCCACCGCGCGCCGCGACGTTGCTGGTTAAGCCGATGAGCGCGATTCCGAGAATAACGACAGTAGTAAGTTTTTTCATTTGCTAACGTCCACCTATTCGATATTGTCCTAGCGACTGCAGCAAACAACCCGATGGCTCAAACTCAAGCGCACTTTAACTCTAGCCGACGCTGTGTAACTAAGGGTAACTAGAGTGTAAATAGTGGCAATAGTTCCTCGCTAATTTAGGAAACTAATCGGGAAAACAGCCTCTAAGCTATCACCTACCGCAACCGTAACAATGCCGTTACTAAATAATTCACAAGGCCTGATTGTCCTACACTTGATGTCAATCGAGAAACCAGTCTGTTCCAATTGCTGATTTCAATTTAAACCGTTACGTTCAACTTATGCCCGCGAACCAAAGACCGAATAAAATCACGAGACGGGAATTTATTCACGGATGCACAACGATAGGCGGATCGCTTGCATTACAGAGCGTGCTTCCCGCATGGGCGCGCAGTGGCACACAAACGAATCTCGCAGGTTTAGCTGCGCTGAGCGGAACCGAATTCGACCTCGATGTCGCAAGCGCACAATCCACTGTCGATGGCAGGTCGACTCGTTCGGTGTTGGTCAATGGCCATTTGCCAGCGCCGCTCTTGCGCTGGCGAGAAGGCGACAAGGTTACGCTACGCGTGACGAACAACTTAGATGTTGACACATCCATTCACTGGCACGGCGTACTGTTGCCTTATCAAATGGACGGTGTTCCTGGTGTGACATTCCCAGGCATAAAGCCTCGCCAGACATTTGTTTATGAGTTTCCGATCCGCCAGGCCGGTACGTATTGGTATCACAGCCATTCTGGCTTTCAGGAACAGCTGGGGCACTACGGGCCTATCATTATTGAACCTAAGCATGCCGATCCGGTCGCCTACGATCGCGAGTACGTCATCGTATTATCCGACTGGACGTTCGAAGACCCACACCACGTGTTCGCCAAGCTCAAAAAAATGAGCGACGTTTACAATTTCCAGCAACGCACGCTCGGAGATTTCTTCGCCGACGTTAAATCATTAGGCGCAATGCGCGCTTTAAGGGAACGCATGATGTGGGGTGCGATGCGTATGAACCCGACGGACATCGCTGATGTTACCGGCGCGACTTATAAATATCTTATCAATGGACACAGCGCATCTGAAAACTGGACGGGATTGTTCGCGCTTGGGGAAAGCGTGCGGCTACGTTTCATAAACGCAAGTGCCATGAGTATTTTTAACGTTCGCATACCTGATCTGCCGATGACGGTTGTACAAGCCGACGGTCTCGATGTGCAGCCAGTCGAGATTGACGAATTTCAGATCGGTACGGCCGAGACTTATGACGTGATAATCAAACCGACGGAAAACCAAGCGTACACCTTGGTCGCCGAGAGCAATGACCGCAGCGGCTTTGCGTGTGCGACCTTAACCCCGCAACTCGGACTTGCCGCACCCGTTCCGCCCTTACGTAAACGTCCAACCTTAAGCATGAAAGACATGGCCATGGATCATATGGCGGATGAAGAGGATGGGTCGTCGATGCAGACAATGGATATGATGGATCATGCCAAGATGAACCATTCGATGGGGTCAATGAGCGACGGCCCGAACGAACCGCAAGTTCATCTACACGCGCGCGGCGCCGGTGTCGCTAGCCTCGCCGTGAATCCAGTTAACCGGTTGGGCGAGCGGCCTCTTGGATTGCAAGACGGCGACCATCGCGTATTGGTTTATACGGATCTTAAAAGTCTCCATCCGAACCCAGATCCGCGAGCGCCGTCGCGTGAATTGGAATTACACCTGACGAGTAACATGGAACGCTACATGTGGTCGTTCGACGGCGTGAAGTTCTCTGAAGTTGACGGACCTATAGTGTTCTACAAAGACGAACGTTTGCGCCTCACGCTCGTGAACGACACGATGATGCCGCACCCGATCCATCTCCACGGCATGTTCTTCGACGTAGGAACGGGTGACCACAAGAATCGACCACGCAAACACACCATCGTTGTGAAACCGGGTGAAAAATTGTCCGTCTATATTACGGCCGACGCGCTCGGCGAGTGGGCATTTCATTGTCACCTGCTCTACCACATGCACGCTGGCATGATGAGAGTCGTGTCAGTTCGAGACGCGCAACAACCTGCATGAGGGTGCTCACTATTGCCATGTTCGGCGCCGCATTGTCTTGTCCAAACTTAGTTGCGGCGCAATTTGCACCAGACCGACATCA
The DNA here is from genome assembly GCA_027618655.1 of Pseudomonadota bacterium. GTDB lineage: Bacteria > Pseudomonadota > Gammaproteobacteria > UBA11873. Next base: position 8,954 of record JAQCEL010000024.1, read on the forward strand.
TGATCCGACGGAACTATCCGTGGGCCACGCAGCGATGATGGAAGGGGCCGACGAACGACCACGGTATTTCGCGCAAGGCGACCGCTTCGAATACCGCTCAAACGAAGGTGACGCGGCGATCTTCTGGGACGGACAAGCGTGGGTCGGCGGAGACTTGCAGAAACTGTGGATTAAAACCGAAGGCGACTTTTCTGCTGACGGTGCGCGATTTGATGACGCCGAACTACAGGCACTTTATAGCTACGCGATTGCACCATTTTGGGATGCACAGATTGGCGTTCGCCATGACATCAAACCGGATCCGTCGCGAAGCTTTGCAACAATAAGTCTGCAGGGCATCGCGCCTTATTGGTTCGAGCTAGATAGCGCGCTGTTCGTTAGTAACAAGGCCGATGTGTCGGTACGATTCGAAGCAGAATACGATCTTCGTCTAACACAGAGAGTATTACTGCAACCACGAATCGAACTAAACATCAGCTTCTCCGACGACAAAGAAATAGGTCTCGGTTCAGGCTTCAGCAGCGCTTCAGCCGAGTTACGCTTGAGATACGAAATAAGCCGTCAGTTTGCACCCTATCTTGGGATCAGTTGGCAACGCGACGCGGGTGATACGGCCGACTTCACGCGCCGGGCAAATGGCGACGTTGATCGATTTTCACTGGTCGCTGGATTACGGTTTTGGTTTTAGCGCGCGAACAGTCAACTGGGGTGCCACAGAGTTAGCTCGGATCCTGATATCCGCTTGCGCTTCTCTTCAAGTCCCCAACCTATTAGCATCTTACGGAGGATTCGAAGCATCGCTTTATAAAGGAGTTTGAAATGAACAATCCCTACACGGGCGGCTGCGCCTGCGGTGCGATCCGTTACGAATGCAATGCCGAGCCCATGTTTTCTTGGATCTGCCATTGCCGCGAATGCCAAAGAGCAACCGGCGGTGGCGGCATGGTGAACGTGGTGTTCAGCGATTCCTCGGTACGTTACACCTTGGGATATCCGAAATTTCACGACAGCACGGGAACGAGCGGGCAAATGACCCACCGGGGTTTTTGTCCCGAGTGTGGCTCGCCCATCGCCGCGAAGGCGGACATGTTTCCGCACATCCACGGACTCACGGCCGGTAGCTTGGATGAACCTCAGCGCATCAAACTCATTGCTAACATCTGGACATCGAGTGCTCAGCCGTGGGATCACTTGGCGCCGTCATTAGCTCAGATCGAAACGACGCCGACGGCGGCAGAGTTAGGCGAATTGATGAAGCTCGATCAAGCTCGCTGAATGGCCCAGGCATCATCGGCAACTCCGGCTACGCAGCGCCGCGTCGCTCGTATTCGAACGTGTCCGCTCGCTTAAGCCGGTAACCGAAACCTGGTTGCGTAGGCGAAACCACGCGGATTGGATCGTCAGAGATCCTGACGAATTGATAACCGGCGCGATCCCTATTCCCGCTCAACTAGCAGCCTGTCGGACTTAGGCAATCGTAGCGAGCATGGTGGGAAAACGAGCCAAAAAAAGTGTGATTTTGAGGAGTGTAGTGGTTCTTGGTAACGAGAAATCGTACGTTTTTGGGCCGTTGTCCCAGCAGCGCAGTAGATTGTTCCTAAGTCCGACAGGCTGCTAGGTATCGGTATCTAATAGCACAAGAAGATGGTGACGATATTCAGCTGTTTACTTTCTGCGTCTTTAACAGGGCTGTTATCGAGTGTGACGTTTTTACCATTACTTAGGTATGCTGAGGCCTAGCAGCCTGTCGGACTTAGGCAATCGTAGCGAGCATGGTGGGAAAACGAGCCAAAAAATGCGCGATTTTGAGGAGCGTAGTGGTTCTAGGTAACGAGAAATCGCACGTTTTTGCGCCGTTGTCCCAGCAGCGCAGTAGATTGTTCCTAAGTCCGACAGGCTGCTAGGTATGGCGAAGCATTAGGAGTATCTGACACAACATGAGTTGGGACGAAGAACTGAAAGAGCTCGCTCATCGGGGGCGCTTGGCCGAGCAAATGGGCGGGTCCGAGAAGGTCGCGCGACAACACGAATTCGGCAAACTGACGATCCGCGAACGGATTGCCGCGATCGCCGATCCCAACAGCTTCCATGAGATCGGCAAACTCGCTGGCCACGCCGAGTACGACTTGGATGGAAATCTTCTTGCGCTAAATCCATCAAATTTTCTGTTTGGTACGGCTGATATTGACGGGCGGCCCGTGATTGTTTCCGGCGATGACTTCACCGTGCGCGGCGGATCGGCCGAAGCCCATATTCCCGCGAAGCGCTCACACGCCGAAGGCTTAGCCTTAGAACTCAAACTACCGCATATTCGACTTGTCGATGGGATGGGCGGCGGTGGTTCAGTGAAATCAATTGAGATCAATGGCCGCACGAATATTCCGACCTTGCGCGGTTGGGAGATCGTCGTTGAACATCTCGGTGTGGCGCCATCGGTCGCGTTGGCGCTTGGTTCAGTCGCTGGCATAGGTGCGGCGCGCGTTGCGACAAGTCATTACTCCGTCATCGTAAAAAATACGGCTCAAATGATGATCGCGGGTCCAGCGTTGGTCGGTTGGGCCGGCCTTGGCAAGGTCGAAAAAGAAGAGCTTGGCGCGAGCAAGATCCACACGGGTAACGGCGCCATCGACGACGAGGTTGACAGCGAAGCGCAAGCGTTCGACAAGGCGAAGCGGTTTCTATCTTACCTGCCGCAAAACGTCCACGAACTACCAGCCGTTAGCGCTTGCGACGACGATCCAAATCGAACGGACGAAGGCTTGCGCGACATCGTGCCGAAAAACCCGCGCCACGTATTTAAGATGCGCCAGATCATCGAATCCGTCGTTGATCGCGGATCGTTCTTTGAAATCGGCGCGCGCTGGGGGCGCTCGGTGATCGGTGGATTCGCACGGCTCAATGGTATCCCGATAGCCATATTTGCCGAAGATCCCTACGTCTATGGTGGTGCTTGGACAGCCGACGCCTCGCGTAAATTGATCCGCTTGATCGATATCGCCTCAATGTTCCATTTGCCGATCGTGCACTTGGAAGATTGCCCAGGTTTCTTAATCGGTAAAAAAGCCGAACAAGAAGCAACCATTCGTTTCGGATCCCAGGCGCTGGCCGCGCTCGGGCAATCGCCAGTACCGTTTTGCGGGGTCGTCATACGCAAAGCATTTGGCGTCGCGGGCGCCTCGAATCACAAACCAGGCAGTCATCATTTCCGCATGTCGTGGCCGTCCGGCGATTGGGGTTCGCTGCCAATCGAAGGTGGAGTCGAAGTCGCCTACAAGGCGGAACTCGAGGCATCGTCAGATTATCAAGCTCATCTTGAGGAAATCAAGACGCGCTTAAATCGCTATCGATCGCCACTGCGTGCGGCCGAGTATTTCGAGATCGAAGACATCATTGATCCGGCCGAAACGCGCGCCGTCCTATGCCGTTGGGCTAAACTTGCACGACGGGCACTGCGTCCCGGTTCGGTCGCATTTGCGTTTCGACCATAAGCACAATTTGATGCGTTAGGTAAATGTCCGTCAACTTAGGAGAAGCAAGATGAGCGAAGCATTGAGTCCGATTGCAACAAAAGTCATTTACGAAGACGACTACGTACGTGTTTGGAACCAAGTGGTCCCGGCCGGCGCAACGTTAGCGAAACACAAACACGAGTACGATTACCATCTCGTCAACATTGCCGGCACGGGACCGTTCAAGGTTGATTTCCATGAAGGCACAGGTGGTGAATTGGGCGAGCAGTTAACCTATGTTCCAACCCCAGGAAAGACCGATTTCGTCCCAAAAGGTCATATCGAAACGGCACACAACCAAGGTGACGAATTTCGCGCAATTCTAGTGGAATACAAAAACAGCTAGCAGCCTGTCGGACTAGGTTATGCGCAGCAGTTGCGCTCGGCGCGAACGAAACTGCTGCCGAGTTTCGACGCTAATAGGATTTTTCCAGTCCGAGCACGTTTTCTGCCAAATAAGACAGTAGTAGCGGTGGACTGACGGGCGCGATCCGATGAATCAACACCTCGCGTAAATAGCGCTCGACTTGATATTCTTTCGCGTAGCCCATGCCACCGTGCGTCATCACTGCATTAGTACACGTTTCGAACGCTGCTTCGGCAGCTAAGTACTTCGCCGCATTCGCTTCGGCGCCACAGGGCTCACCGCGGTCGTATAATTCGGCGGCTTTAAACGCCATCAAATTTGCCGCTTCTAGCTGCGCCCAGTTTGCGGCCAAGGGATGTTGAATCGCTTGATTTTTACCGATCGTTCGACCAAAAACGACTCGTTCATTTGCATACTTCACCGCTCGACTCAACGCAACTCTGCCGATGCCGACTAGACCAGCAGCGATCAGTACTCGTTCGGCATTCAAGCCACGCAATAAATATCGAAAGCCCTTACCTTCTTCACCGATTAAATGTTCGACGGGGATCGGTAATCCATCAAAAAATATTTCGTTCGAATCGACGCACTTACGTCCCATTTTGTCGATCACGCGGATGTCGCAATACTTACGATCCAAGTCCGTATAAAACAAGGACAAGCCCTCGACTGGCTTTACGCATTGTTCGATCGGCGTGGTGCGCGCGATCAGCATGATCTTGTTCGCGATTTGGGCCGTCGATATCCAGACCTTCTCACCGTGAACGACGTAGTGATCACCGTCGCGAACGGCACGGGTTTTTAGGCGGGTTGTATCGTGGCCTGTCGTCGGCTCCGTCACCCCAAAACACGCGATGTCTTGTCTGCGAATGATGCGCGGCAGCCATTTAAGACATTGCTCTTCGGTACCGAATTCCAGCAATGGCTTCAGTCCAAAAAATCCGACGCCAATCGCCGAGAAACCGCTGTTCGCCGCGCCGCTTTCGGATATCGCTTGCATCACGAGCGCAGCTTCCGTAATACCAAGGCCGCTGCCGCCATAGATTTCGGGGATCGCAACGCCAACCCAACCGCCATCCGCGATCGCGCTACAAAATTCTTCTGGGTACTTGCCGTCACGGTCACGATCCAACCAATACTGATCGTCGAATGCCGCACACAGTTTCAATACGTTTTCGCGTATCTGTATTTGATCGTCGGTAAAGGAAAAATCCATGAGGCTAAAGACTCCAGCGTTTGGACGTTGTAATGACTAATCGATACGGCATTTTATTTTAAGTGCCACCCCCACTCGACGAAATCTTGAGCTGGGTTTCCACGCAGACAATGTCCATCGCCTGCCCTCAGTCCGATTAACGCGGTTCGCAGACAAAAATAGGGATGTCACGATCGGTGAAACTTCGATAGTCCACAAACGGCGCATAATGCGAATCGCAAATTGGCCATAAGTTCGCTTTCTCTTCGGCGCCGGCCAGGCGCGCCCGCAGTTTCATGTGTTTGCCACGGTGCTCTACTGTGACGTCCGGATTTTTCGTGAGGTTGTGGTACCACACAGGGTTGTTCGGATTGCCGCCCTGGGAAGCAACGAGTAACACGCCCTTTTTATAAGGGACATACATCAGCGGTACGTTCAAAGAGCGCCCGCTCTTTGCACCCGTCATAGCGGCAAAACAAACCTCGTCGCCGCCCAAAGTATTCAGAATGCGACCGCCCGTGAGACCGCGCAAGAATTTGTGTATTTTGGTGATGGTTTTTATCGTACGAACCGACATTCGTTTGCTGGTTTTCTTGGCAATGTCTTCGGTAGTACTCGACACGATTTTTCTCCCCAGGTTGGTCTGCCGGTCGGCGCAGCAGATCACGGCCAAAGTGGGCTGTCAGCAATTGCAGGCCGTACCGTATGGGCTGTGCCCAATTAGCACCGACTATAATCCCATCTCATTCGCCTGTCGTCGGTGCATCAGGCACATCGGATGGGCAATCGACGTTCCAACGGGCCGACCGCGGCGCCCCCAACAGATACCCGTTCACGGATCTCTTGGGAGCACTTTGCGCGCGACCCCGTTTACCAGAGACCGTACTTTTGAACTTCCGCCCGTCCGACAACCATGTGATGCACTTCGTCTGGCCCATCAGCGAATCTCAAATGACGCATATCCGTATACATTTCTGCCAGCGGCGTCCACTGCGAAATGCCAGCGGCACCATGCATTTGGATGGCTTGGTCAATAATCAGGCAAACCTTTTCAGGGACCATCGCTTTAACGGCGCTAACGTAGACTCGTGCTTCTTTATTGCCGAGCACGTCCATTGCTTTCGCTGCCTGCAACACGGATAAGCGCATGGCATTGATCTCAATGCGCGCGCGCGCAATCACTTCCAAATTCTTACCGAGCTTAGCAATCGGCTTGCCAAATGCCACTCTCCTGGCAGATCGTTTCACCATTAACTCCAAGGCTTTTTCTGCCTTACCGATCGATCGCATACAGTGATGGATGCGCCCTGGGCCGAGACGAACTTGAGAGATCTCGAAGCCACGTCCTTCGCCGAGTAATAAATTATCTTTCGGCACGCGCACGTTATTGAATCTTAAATGCATGTGCCCGCGCGGCGCATGATCGTGCCCGAACACTTGCATGCCATCGAGAATTTCGACCCCAGGGGCATCCGTCGGCACGAGGATTTGCGACTGTTGTTTACTCGGCGCAGCGTTCGGACTGGTTTTGACCATGGTGATCATGATCTTGCAACGCGGGTCACCGGCTCCCGAGATATAGAATTTCTCGCCGTTGATCAACCATTCATCGCCATCTAACACGGCGCTCGTTGAAATATTCTTTGCATCGGAGGACGGTAGATCCGGTTCTGTCATGGCGTAGGCCGAGCGGATTTCGCCGTCGAGTAGCGGTTGCAGCCATTGCTTCTTTTGAGCTGGTGTACCGACGCGCTCCAGCACTTCCATGTTCCCAGTGTCTGGCGCGCTGCAGTTTAAGGTCTCGGATGCGAGGGCGAACTTGCCGAGTTCTGCGGCGATGTAAGCATAGTCTAAGTTACTTAAACCGTTACCCATTTCTGAATCCGGCAGGAAGAAATTCCATAGCCCGGACTCCTTAGCTTTGGTCTTCGCGCCATCTAATAATTCGAGTTGGCGAGGATGCCACGACCAGCGATCAGTCTTGTCTTTGTTCAGCGCGAAAAACTCTTCAGTGATTGGTTCAACGTTTTGTTGTATGTGGACCTTCACAGCGTCCATGAGCGGTTGCGCTTCTTTGGACATCGACAAATTGAATAAATCGTTTTCTAAATCAGACACGCGGTTCTCCAGTGGGCTACTTCATTTGAATTCGTATGGCGGGCACTAGACGCACGGCCGTGCGCCGAGTAACGATTCTAATGTATCAAACCTGGGCATGGCGAATGTCGGCGTCACGATTGGCTGAAACTCAATAAATTAGAATCGTCATACTCTCGATATATACTGACTAAAACCGTTCGATGGACTCCGAACGGGCGACCTGGCAAGAACCTAAAAGACCTAGCACTGAAATGAGCGAAATTGCCGATTTTGACCAGTTACTCCATGAAGTGGAGGCGTTATTACGTCGTGACCGACGGCTGGCATATCGGGTCCTAAAGCGGCGCTTTGCCCTCGATGACGACGATATCGACGACCTTAAAGCAGAATTCATCGATGCGCGACGGATTGCCGTCGACGAACAAGACAAGGTTCTCGTTTTAAACGACCTTCGGGGCGCGGGGCAACGGGCCGAACGGCGACAGCTTACGGTCATGTTCTGCGATATTGTCGGTTCGACAGAACTCTCCGAACGACTTGATCCGGAAGACCTTCGCGAACTATTTCGGCGTTACCAGCAAACCTGCGCGCACATCATTGATAACGCGCACGGGCACATCGCGCAATATTTGGGTGATGGTTTACTGATCTATTTCGGCTACCCAGTTGCCTACGAGGACGCCGCCGTGCGCGCGGTGTCGTGTGGTCTCGAGATTATTGCTGCGATAAGTAACGTCTACACACCCGACGGTTCGCCGCTTCAAATACGCATTGGAATCCATACGGGAAGAGTCGTTATAGGCGATGTGGGTGCAGGCGAATTTCGCGAACAACTTGCGCTCGGCGAGACACCGAATATTGCCGCGCGGATCGAAGCGCAAGCCCAGCCTAATGAGATGTTAATTAGCGAGGCTACGCGACGATTACTGCAAGATTCCTTCGATTACGAACAGCGCGGGAAAACTTTACTACGTGGCGTTGCGACACCTATCGAATTATATGTAGTGAATGGCATGCGTGATTTAAGGACGCGTTTCGCGGCCGCACGACAAAACAAGCAAAGCCCTTTGGCAGGACGGCAATCGGAAATCCAAAAGCTCCGCGATGCCTGGAAGATCGCCAAACAAGGTAATCATTCGAAATATTTCATCCACTCCGAACCGGGCATCGGAAAGTCGCGCTTGGTGCAAGAAATCCGCGACACGGCGCGTGAAGATGATGGAACACCGATGACAATCGTCTGCACGCCCCTGCATACAGATACCGCTTTGTATCCGTTCATCGAGCTGATCCAACGTGCGTTGCGAATTCGCCCTGACGATTCCGTCAGCGTGAAACTCACGAGCTTGCGCGATGTTTTAAGTCGCTTAAGTTTTCCGATCGAGGACACGGAAGATGTATTGGCTGCACTGTTGTCTCTAAAGAGAGACTTCGGCGATGCGTTCGCGAAGTTGGATCCGCAACAGCGTCAGCAACGCACTTTCGACACGATTTTGGATTGGATGTTAGAAGTCACCACGAGAACACCGGTTCTATTAGTCATTGAAGACTTACAAGCGGCGGATGAATCAACGCTTGATTTAGTCAGACAGGGACTCGATCGGTTTGAAGACACGCGTACTTTGATGATCCTCGTCGCTCGCGAGGAATTTAGAGCCCCTTGGGGGCGACGCGGTGACATCATCGATATGCCATTACGTCGGCTCGATCCAATCGACATTAGAGCGATCATTAGCGGGGTGTGCGATGGCTGCGAACTCCCGGCCGCGCTGGTCGACCAAATTCAAGCACAGTGCGACGGCGTTCCCTTATACGCTGAAGAATTCACGAAAATGGTCCTCGAATCAGATCTGTTAGTCAAAATCGAGGGGAAATACGAGCTCGTACGAGCCGTAGCGAATCTATCAATCCCGTCGTCACTGCAAGATTCGCTGATGGCGCGTCTCGACCGCCTAGCAGACGGGAAAATCGTAGCGCAGTGGGGCGCTACGATCGGACGGGAATTTTCCTATGAGTTGATCCAGGCGTTACTACCTGATGAAGTCGCGGCAAACGGTCTGAAGGAATTGCTCGATCTCGGCATCATTTACAAGCGCAAACGAACGCTGCAGACGACGTTTCTTTTTAAACATGCGCTTATCCGTGACGCCGCTTATGGTTCGCTTCTGCGCACCGAGCGACGGGAATACCATGCGCGTATTGCGCGCGTGTTGTGTGAAGAATTCGCCTCAACGGTGGCTGACAATGCCGCATTAGTCGCTCGTCATTTAACCAGCGCGCAACGTTACGAAGAATCCATCGATTATTGGTTGATTGCCGGTAAACGCGCGGGCGAACGTGCGATGAACAAAGAAGGCCTCGCACATTTCGCGAACGCCTTAGAACTACTCGAGCGCATCCCGGCAGGGCGTGCTCGCGATACGCTGGAGTTGCGCTTGCAATTGGCTCGTGGTCCACTACTCATGCCGCTTATGGGCAACGGATCGCCGGAAGTACGTGACTCTTTTGCGCGCGCCTTAGAACTCAGCCGAGTCTTGAACTCTACTGCTGATCGGTTCCCGATCTTGTTCGGCTTACGTTCCAATTCCTTGGCGAGCGGCGATCTCGCCACAGCGCACGATTTAAGTCTGGAACTCACCCATATCGCGCAAGAATCGAAAGATCCCGGGCAACTTCTCGAAGCACATACGGCACTCGCTAACACGAGCTTTTTTCGCGGAGATTTCGTCGAAGTAGAGAATCAAGCGCGCGCGGCCATGCAAATATACGACCCAAAGCGATTTCGCCACCACGTCCACGTTTACGGGACGGATCCGGGTGTGTTGTGCTTATCGCGCTTGTCAAATGCGTCCTGGCAACGCGGCCGAGCTGATCGCGGTCGCCTGAATCTGATTGAAATGCTCTCTCTTGCTGAAGAACTCGGGCATTTGTTTACCTTGATTTCAGCCTTGAACTATGCGGCTCAGGTTCGCCTTTGGCGATGCGAACCAGATGTCGCCTTCGAGTGCGCTGATCGTGCAGTTAAGCTAAGCGAACAACACGGTTATCCGTTCCCGAATGCCTGGGGCCGAATGTTACGTGGGCAGGCAATCTTTGATCTTGGTCGAGCCGACGATGGAATGGACGAATTGATTGCGGGATTCGAGGCGACGAAGAAACTTAGCGCTAAATTAATGGAACCGTGGTTTATCGCAATTCTCGCGAACGCTAGGATCCGCTTTCAGCAAGCACGCGAGGCGTATCCGTTGTTAGATCAAGCTTTGTGCATTGTCGCCGACTCGGGTACGACCTATGCGCTGCCGACATTACACTGTCTGAAAGGTGAATTACTACTGGCCGATCCGACGGCTGGAAACGCGAGCGAAGATTCGGCCCTAACGTCCTTTAGCACGGCGGCAAGCATTGCGCGCACGCAGGGCTCCCGAGCCATGGAAGTGCGCGCTTTGGTTGGAATGGTTAATGGCACTTCTGATGTCGTTGAGCGAGCCGCGGTCGTTATGCGCTTGACTTCGATTTTAAATTACTTCCAAATCAGTGACGATTCGAAGGATTTAGTCACGGCGCTCGCGATCGTAGAACAGCACAAACGATGAAGCGCCTACCGTTGAGTCTCATTGACGACGCGTAAATTTCACCTTTAGGTTCGCTGGGAACATTGCAAATGCCAGCTTTTCCTCGACCTTACGAGTGGGGTCGGTTAGCTCAATTTGAAAATTGCGGCACAACATGGCGAGCGCCATTTTTATTTCTACCAGCGCAAGATTACGGCCCGGACAAAATCGTGGCCCGGTGCCAAAAGGCAGGAATGCGTTAGTTTTATGTGGTGCGGTAGCGCTCGATTGTGGATTCAACCAACGTTCGGGATTGAATTGGTCCGGTGCACCAAAATTTTCCGGATTGATCGCAAGATGACGCGTTAACGCAAGTACCGGAGTTTTCGCCGGTAATTCATAACCCATCAGGTTTACTGGCTCGTTCGTTTCCATCGGAAATAAGGGCCCCACGGGTTTTATGCGCATTGTCTCGTTTGCAAACGCCTCAAGATACTTGAGTCGCGGCAGCAGATTATGATCGCTAACCAGTGAATCTGATCCAACTATTGAATCCACTTCGGCGCGCACCTTAGCGAAGTAATCCGGAAACTCGATAAAATATTTTCCTGCCCACGCGATCGTATTAGCGGTCGTATCTTCACCTGCTAGTAACAACGTAACAACATTCGAATAAATCTCTTGGTCAGTAAACTTACTACCCTGCTCGGCAGTTTGTGCGGCGATAATGGCTTCGAGAAAATTCGTCGGCTCGTCATATAGCGACGGATTTTCTTGCATTCGTTGCCGGCAGTCCGTGATAAATCCGTTGACGGTTGTTTCGATCCCAGCAATTGCTCGATCTAATTCTCGATCTTTGGGCAAACGGATGTAGCGCCAATAAGGAAACGGTGCATTCACTCGCTTGCCTAGCATCGGAAACACTTTGTCGAGCTGTTGCTGAATCACCGGGCCGTCCGTCTCAAGCGTGTTCACGCTCACACCGAAAGCGAGCTGGGTCGTGACATCGACGGTGTAACGCATCACATCCCGACATAAATCGACACTGAGGTTTTGGTCTGCAGCCTTCTCCCAGCGTCGTTGGAGGCGTCGAGTCGTCTCCAGTAGTTGCGGAAAAAATTGATTTAAGTGCGCACTATTTAAGGCGAGTGCTACCACTTTACGTTGCCGCTTCCAGTCTTCGCCTTCGGACGAAAAAACGCCGTTGAAACCAAGTTCCTTAATAACGGACTCAATCGTTGACCGACGTCGATAAGTCGCCGGACGGTCGCGTAGCAATTTATTAACTTCATCGGAATCGGCAATACAAACGATCGTTTTCGGACCCATGCGGATTTTAAATATCGGCCCAAACTCATCACACCAGCGCTCCACGTGAAGATGAAATTGCTCAAAATTAACCTGCAGCAAGTTCCCGACAATCGGTAAGCCGTTGGGCCCATCAAGATCGGCGATGGTTTTTCTTGTTGAAACAACTACTGACATGAATGACTCCGCCGTACGCGCGCTCGAATTTCAGGATACGAGATCCCGTCGAGCAGCAAATTACCACTGTTAACATTGCAACACCATGCCGCAGTCGACCATTCGACAATGGAAGCTGCGACTGTAGCGACCCATGTTCTATCTGGCTTAATCGACAAACTGCTCTATCGCCGGAAAAACCGTGATTTGGGGTAAGCGTCGCGAAGATTCGGCTGCACGATAGGGAGCCATCGGCCGCATGACAAAACAGTGACACTTCCACCCTGATCGTCTGCTATTAATACAAGTCAGAAGGTCCAACTGGAGTGGCGATGTTAGGGCAGCTTGGCGTGATTGGTGTTTCTTGGCGCGAGGATGGTAGTGAAGCGCTCGCGAATTATGCGATTGCCGAAGACCAACTCGCCGCAGCGCTATCGACATTTGCGCGCGACAACGGTATCGCCGAACTCGCATATTTGTCGACCTGCAATCGAGTCGAGATCATATTTTTGCGGTCCGAGCACAATGACCAGCGTGACTTGCGACCCCAAGTGTTTACGATGCTGCGTGGCCACGCACCTGAGCCCGGCGAAGCAGAGCGTGTTCTTAGAGCCTGGGGCGGTGAAGGCGCAGCCGAGCATCTATTTCTGGTCACCGCTGCGCTCGATTCCGCGTGTATCGGCGAAGTCGAAATCGCCGGACAAGTACGCCGAGCTCATGAACTCGCTAAAGAGCTGGGTCATTGCGGGCCTGCACTAGGTTTACTATTCAATGAAGCTTATCGAATTTTGGGTCGAGTGCGTGGTGAAACCCAGGTGAGCGCCGGGCGCGTATCACTGGCAGAAATAGCGGTTGATGAGCTTAAAGCCCGGCACGCGCGCAGCGCAGGAACGGTTGCACTGGTCGGCGTCTCGCCAATGACGACGCGGGCTGCCGTATCGCTAAAATCCGCTAACATTCCGTTCCTGGTCGTGAACAGATCGCTAGCCAATGCGCAATCTCTCGCGGATCAATACAAGGTCCCCTACTTGAGCCTGGATCAATTTTGCGACGATCCACCGCCGGTCGAATCCGTGTTGACTTGTACGGGTGCGCCTAATGCGGTGCTCGATGCGGCAGCTTTGGTACGGATTGCTGCGACAACGAATAGTAGCGAACCACCTCTGCTGATCGATATGTCTGTCCCACCCGACATCGATCCTGAAGTTTGCAGTCGACTCAAGCTACGACGGATCGGAATGGACGAGATAATTGCCATCGCGAGTAACAACCGTGATGAACGGGATTCCCAAGCTGCAGCCGCACGCGAAATCGTCGATGATGCACTCGCGGAGCTGAACGCGCGTTTTGCGGATCGATTTTTCGGCCCTATGTTCGCTGTACTACAAAATCACTACCAACAGACCGCGAACGACAGCGTCGAACGATTATTGAAAAAGGATCTCAGCGGCTTGGACGAGAGGCAGCGCGAAGCCATTCACAAATGGTGTGAATCACTTGCGCGGCGTTTCGCACACATTCCGAATGCGGGATTGCGCGGGCTGATGCACCGCGGTCCGGAAGGCTCGGTCGATGCGTTTCTAGACGCACTGGATCCGAAATTCGCGAGCCAGTTACGCGGCGCTGCGTCGCCCGATAGGTCGCTCTAACGCCACATTCCTGTTGGAAGTGCGCCGTAGAAAAGACACTATCAACCAGCGTAGGCTGACAAAACCTTGATCAGGAATTTGGATCCCTATCGAGATCGCCCATGCGTCGTATAATGTCGCTCGTGCGCACCTAGGCTGGTAGAACTCAACAGGATTTTCGGCCTACTCGGAGCCTGCCAAATTGACAACGGTATAACAAGCCGGTCTTAAAACGGCCTAAAATGCGCGATTTATCCGTACGTAAAATTACTACGCCGCGCAAAATCGCGCGCGATTTGCTTACGATGTACACCATGGGCATTGCGATTGCTTAAGTCTGACAGGCCCCTAGTGAAGTAATTTTGCGGCACAAACCGGTCGTAGTGTGAAACCTAAAAATGAAACCCGATCAAACAAGAGCGTTACAAACTGGGTTCTTATTGCTGTTAGCGATTGCCGCCGCACAAGTAGCTTGGTGGATCTTTGAGAACGCGCATCACGCGAATGCAGCAGCTGGGCGTCTGGAACAATTGTACAAAGACAGCGCAACCACGATTACTCGAGCCTTAGGTGGCGCGAATGTCACGGAAATCGATCAGGCGCTTGACCACATCACATTTGCTCCGAATACACGTGTCGCTTTGGTCAATCCAGCCGCAATTGATGCGATTCGAAACGAAGCTCACCGTCGGACAAACCGATTTTATTGGGAGGGCGGATTCTTCATGCTCGTGTTGATTGTCGCAATGTCCGGCCTTGCAGCAACCATTCGCCGCGACCGTCAATTGGCCAGACGTCAGCAGAATTTTCTGGCTAGCGTCTCGCACGAGTTCAAAAGCCCGTTGGCGAGCATCCAACTAGCTGCCGAGACGCTCAATCGGCGGTCGGGCGATCAGGAGATCAAGCGCTGGGGATCGCGAATACTCGTCGACTGCGAACGCTTGTTGCGCACTGTCGACAATCTCCTGAACACGAATCGTCTTGATGAAGGAATTCATAACCTCCTCCCCGAGACAATACACCTGAGTGAAGCGTTCTCCTCAATTCGCGATGAATTCGATGAACGCATGCGGCATTACGAGATCGCATTCGTCATGGACTGTGAAGAATCCATTAGCTTGCATATCGACCCGGTATCACTCGAAACGATCATACGCAATCTCGTCGACAACGCGCTAAAAGCGTGTATTGCGGGGAACGGGACAAACATCGAGTTACGCGCCGCTCAATCCAGCGATCGCGTCACCATAAGCGTCGTCGACAACGGAATTGGATTCGAACGCTCGGATAAGAATTTGTTATTCGAGAAATTCTATCGCGTTGGGGACGAGCAACGACGTACTACACCTGGCACCGGACTCGGCTTGTATATCGTAAAACGCCTCGCAGATTTATCGGGCGCTAGCGTCTCTGCCAACAGCGAAGGGCCCGGGCGCGGCGCTACAATAACGATTAAATGGAACACAGCGAGCAAGCAATGAGCAGTCGTGCGCGGATCCTAGTAGTTGATGATGAAGCGCATCTTGCCGATGGCATCCGCGAGAATTTGCTCGCCGAGGGCTACGACGCCATCGTTGCGCATGATGGTAAGCAAGGATTGCATGCCGCAATTGCGACCCCGTTTGATCTGATAATTTCAGACGTGATGATGCCAAACCTCGACGGCGTGCAAATGTGCAAACAACTGCGCGAAGCGAATGTCCAAACTCCGTTTATGTTTCTCACCGTCAATGGGGCGCCGACAGATCGTATTCGCGGCCTCGAGGCAGGCGGCGACGACTACCTCAGTAAACCGTTCCATCTTGAAGAGCTTCTATTGCGCGTTGCGGCGATCTTAAAGCGCACGATGTGGTATCAACGAGCAGCAGATCAAGTGCTAGTTTTTGATAAGAACGAGGTAAATTTTACGACCTACCGCGCCACTGCCTGGGACAATAGCCAGCAGGACCTTACACACAAAGAAGCCATGATCCTACTGCTACTTAGCGAACGCGTTGGTCAAGTCGTCTCGCGCGAAGAGATACTCGAACGGGTATGGGGGACAGAAATATTTCCATCGACACGGACCATCGATAATTTCATTGTGCGGCTGCGTAAACGTTTTGAGCGCGATCCGGAGGCACCTCAGTTTATCCATACTGTCCGTGGTGTTGGTTACCGCTTTACATCGGTTGCGACTGCCAACCTATAACGATCGAGCCCTTCTCTTTAGCATCTCGAGACGCAAAAACGAGGGCTGCTTCGGTTTCGAACTCCTATGCAGAAAGCGTATTGATATTGCGACGTGCGCTACATCATCGCGCGCGGATTTAAATTTACCGACCTCGTGGTACTCAGGATACAATGCGCAGCCGTTCTAATGCTGCAACGAAAATTTCGTACTTGAGTGATCTTAAGATATACCGACCGAGAATCGTTATGCGTAGTACCCAAACAACATTTACGGAATTCTTGATTGCCGAGCGTCGACGCTTTCCGGATGCCTCCGGCACGTTAAACGCGTTGTTGCTCGACATCGCTCTGGCTTGCAAAGCATTGTCTAAACGCATCGCTAACGGATCGCTCGATGAGTCCATCAGTAATCGCGGATTCTTTGCAAACGACGACAATTCCGTAGAAAAACTTGAAGTCGTAGCGAATAATTTATTCGTGCGCGCGACCGAGTGGAACGGATACCTTTGCGGATTGGCTTCAGGGGAGCTGCCGAATTTGCATCCGGTTCCTGGGGGTCAATCGAGAGGGAAATATCTACTCGTCCTTGACCCGCTCGACGGGTCGTCGAACATCGACGTCAATGTCTCGGTAGGCAGTATATTCTCAATATTTCGATCGCCACATCCTGGCGAGAACCCAATCGAGGAAGATTTTCTCCAACGAGGACATGAGCAAGTGTGCGCGGGTTACGCAATTTATGGTCCTTCGACGATGCTCGTACTTACCGTCGGTACCGGCGTGCATGGATTCACCTTAGACCAACAGCTTGGTGAATTTTTCCTGACACACCCGTCGATGAGCTTGCCGCGTAGCACTCAGGAATTCGCCATTAACGCCTCGAATAGTCGCTTTTGGGAACCCGCTGTTAAACGTTATGTCGACGAGTGTTTGGCCGGTACCACGGGACCCCGCGATAAGGATTTCAATATGCGCTGGGTCGCATCCTTGGTAGCCGAGGCACATCGGGTGCTATTGCGCGGCGGCGTGTTTCTGTATCCTCGCGATACAAAGGATCCTGATCGCGCGGGACGGCTTCGACTACTTTTTGAAGCTAATCCAATCGCATTCATTATTGAACAAGCGGGCGGATCAGCGAGCACCGGACGTGAGCGTTTGCTCGACGTAAAACCCCAGCAGTTGCATGAACGGATCGGATTTGTATTCGGTTCAAGTGAAGAAGTTGAATTGGTCGAAGCCTATCATGATCACGAATACGGTGAAGAATTTGACGCACCATTATTTGGTGGCCGCGGTTTATTCCGCGCAACAAGCTAAATAATTCATGTCCAAGCTCCACCCTACGATCGCAGTCACTGGGCCTTCTGGCGCTGGGACAACAGCAGTGATGGAGACCTTCGAGCAAATCTTTCGACGCGAAAGTGTTGATGCTGCGTTTATCGAGGGCGATGCATTCCATCGTTACAACCGCGCTGAGATGCGGGAAAAAATTGCTGCGGAACGCGACACAGGCAATGCCAGTTTTAGTCATTTCGGCCCGGACTCGAACTTATTCGACAAGCTCGAGAACTTATTTCGACAATACTCCGAAGACGGCTCCGGACAATTTAGACGCTATTTACACGATGATGCGCAAGCCGCCGCCTATAACCAGGAACCCGGCACGTTTACGCCATGGGAACCACTACAGGAAGGCAGCGACTTGCTATTTTACGAGGGCTTGCACGGTGCGATAAAGACGGAAACGATCGACGTTTGTCAATATGTCGATCTGTCGATCGGTGTCGTCCCGGTGATTAATCTGGAGTGGATCCAAAAACTCCATCGCGATCGACTACTGCGCGGTTACTCAACTGAAGCAGTTGCAGATACGATATTGCGACGCATGCCAGACTACGTCAATTACATCGTGCCGCAATTTTCACGGACCGACGTAAATTTTCAAAGAGTTCCATTAGTTGATACGTCGAACCCTTTCACCGCGCGACACATTCCGACGCCGGACGAATCGATGCTCGTCATTCGATTCTCAGAACCACGCGGAATTGATTTTGCCTATTTGCGCTCAATGATTGAAGGGTCGTCGATGTCGCGCGCGAACACAATCGTGTGTCCCGGGGGGAAGATGGATCTTGCTATGCAGCTGATCTTTACACCCATGATATGGCGGCTTATGGAACGGCGCGACAAATCGAGACAAGCAACTCGAAAAGAGAAATCGCGACCAGATTAAATCTTACCGATGATCGGCGCGTTACCCGCCACGGCATACACCTGGTGTTTGCTCATGTCTCCCCCAACAATTTGCGTCGCGTTTGTTCGCTCGTCGCTATAAAAATTATTGCTAGATGCATAGCGCTTGCGGCAATCCAATTACCATGCGAAATTATTCGGAGCGAGGCGCGAAGCGGGAGACGCCCTATTGTGGATCGCAAAGCTCCGTCTCAAAACCCAAATCGTCTGACAAACTTTTAATGGCCTGGTAGCCCAGCGATTCTGCCTCCGGCAGCTTGCGCGAATCGATGCCATGAATGTTGATGTGTAGAGTCATCGCGCCGCAGAGCGCTGGTGCCATTTTGCCAGTTATTAGTCCGCATTCTGACGAAAATACTTCGATATCGTTGGCTTCTAGTTCCTTCTTTGTAGCCTGAACGTCTTTTCCGCTATCGTCTTCACACTGCAATCGCTCGCTTGAGGTGTAGACGTCGATAACCGTAATTTCCTCGTCCTCCACCACCCGCTTATCGCTCTTCGCTCCGCGCTCCGGCAATAGCGAACACGCAGCAATGCTAAAGACGCAGGCTAAGGTAATCATCAATTTTGTGTTCAATATTTATCTCATTAAATTCGGGACTGTCGGTATTAAGGTGGCGCGCCGCATAGTGTACCCTGCGACGCCAGTGTTGCCATTAAAGGTAAGCAAGATAGCTCGCCTCGCTGCTAGTGGGTCTGGCTAGTGCGCTGTCGAATTTTAGCCGCATGGGCTTCAATCTTTTTTCGAACGTTGCGGCGCGCTAGGACACTCGAATTTGGCGTGACATTGTCGCTCATTAGGTCTAAATACTGCTTCGCAGGCAGGTTTCCACCTTCGTAAGCAAAGTACAACCAACCGTAGGCTTGCTGAAAGTCTTTTCCAACACCGAGGCCGCGCAAATACATTACTCCTAGATTACGTTGTCCTTGAGGGTCTTCAGCCACGGCAGCGGCTTCGTACCATCGCGCAGCCTGCTCGAAATCGCGTTTAACACCAAGGCCGAGGTAATAGTGTGTGCCGAGGTAGTTACACGCAGCGATATCACCGCCTTCGGCTTGGTCGCTAAAAATTTGAAAAGCCCGGTCGTATTCCCCATTTTGAAACAACTCAACGGGATCAAGCTCATCACCACAACCGCTAGCGAGGCTGCAGAGTACGAAGAGCAGACCTATGGCGCTCCAACGCCGGGAACTGAACAACATTATCAATCGCGTTCCAATATACGTTATGGGGACTGAATATACGGGAATCCTAATTTCCATGCGAAACCATGCTGAGGAAGGCACGATCCTTCGCCGAAAAAGATTCATGCACTAGCAATGCTTCGTCCGGATTTCAATGCCTCATGGTTTTTTCGGACGTCTCATCGAGGTCAAACGCCGATGATGGCAACTGGAGCGAAAAACTACGTTTCGCAGAATTCTAATTCGCGGGTAAACTTAGGGCACTATGAGTATGTTAAAAATTCTTTTGGCCATCGCATTTATTGGATCAATCGCGGCCCTCGTGCTACTGTTCGTTCGCAGCCGCAAAGCGCAACAGCGGCTGAGTGAGGAATCAGTTTCAAGCCCTACAGCGCTTTCGGCCGATTCACCTGCTAGTCCAACGGTCCGTCCGCCGCCGCCTACACAGCCCCCTCCGTTTATTGCCGCGCAAGTCGGCCATGAAACGAGCGAGGACCTGTCCCAATCTGGCGCAATGAGCATAAGGCACGAAATCACCCGCTGCGTTGCCTCTAAGAAATGGGAAAAGCGCTGAAATGGACTTTACATGCCATTCAGGCGCTTCCTGAGCAGGCGGATTTCCAGGTCTCATTAGCCGAGATTTATGCTCACATGGAAGACCGCGAGAAATTCATTCCCCTGTTCGCAAAGCTGTACGTGGGTCTCGATGACAACAAGGAGCTGCAGGCACGACTGCTCAAAATCGCAACTAAGTTCGTTCCCGCCCATCCGCTCGTTCGCGCGAGTTCA
>JAQCEL010000025.1 GCA_027618655.1 Pseudomonadota bacterium
ATTTATGGATTGTTCGTCGGCGAACGGGACATCTATTAACCGGTCGGATTTAGAACTCGATTTAATGGAAAAATTTGCCGGTTATGGATTTAATAAATCGCATTCAGCCTCTTACGCCCTGATCGCCTACCAAACTGCTTGGTTGAAGGCCCATTACCCGGCCGCCTTTATGGCTGCGGTACTGTCTTCAGATATGGACTCCACTGATAAGGTCGTTCGATTGATCGAAGAATGTAGGAATATTGGTTTAGAAGTCGCGCGACCTAATATCAATTCATGTAACTATCGATTTACTGTAGCGGACGATGCGACGATTTATTACGGGCTTGGCGCGGTTAAAGGACTTGGAGAAGCCGTGATTCAAGTTCTCGCGGATGAGCGAGCGACGAACGGACCGTATAAGGACATCTTCGATTTATGCTGCCGAAACGATTCTCGAAAGATTAATAAGCGCGCATTAGAAGCACTTATAAAATCTGGCGCGCTTGATTGCTTCGGCGCGTCGCGACGCGGCCTAGCCTCGATAGCCGCTCGTGCAATTCAGATCGCGGAACAACAAGCGAAAGCAGCAGCAGTCGGACAAAGTGACATGTTCGGACTTGGGGGCTCGAGCGCGAGTGTGAGTACGCAACCTGACCAACTTGACGCCGACGCCTGGCAAACGGCACTTCTGACGCCGGAGTGGCCTGACAAAGAACTGCTGACCTGGGAGAAGGAAACTCTTGGCTTGTATTTGAGCGGACACCCGATTGACCGCTACGACGCTGAAATTGGCGGGTTAGCTACGTGTCGCTTAGCCGAGTTGAAACCTGGGAAGCAACGCCGGGTTATCGGCTTAATTGCCGGTGTCCGAATGACCAAAGGACGCCGTGGGCAGATGGCTATCGTGACACTCGATGATAAAACGGCGCGCGCGGAAATTACCATTTTCAGCAAAGTTCTAGAAACGTGTCTCGATAGGATCGTCAATGACAAGGTCTGCGTAATGATTGGTGACTGCACCATGGATGAATATAGCGGAGATGTATCGATGAGAGCAGACACGGTACTTGGCCTGGATGAAGCTAGGAACCAATACGCTAGCAGTTTGCGCTTAACAATGGACTCGACGTTCGAAAACGGTAAACTCGAATTGCTCAAGCAAATGCTATCGACGTATAGCGTAGGCAACTGCCCGGTTAGTGTGGAATTTTCTAACGAATGCGCGCGAGCGCGGCTGCGCTTGGCGGATGAGTGGCGAGTGGCGATTTCAGAAACCATGTTAGAGCAGTTGCATGCGCAGTTCGGAGAAGCCGCTGTCGCCGTTGAGTACCATTAAGCAATTGCACGCAGTTTGCCTGCTGGTTGCGTCGCGGCGAGCAATATCTCGGACGTATAGCAACAAAATAACAGTTCACTCGCACAGACGAACCTGAGTACGGATTAAATAGAATGTCAGAACCGATATCAGACCATCAGTCACTAAATTCGAAGCATCTCGATTTCGAGGAACCGATCGCTGAACTCGAGGCGAAGATTGAGGATTTGAGACAGGTAGGCCACGACTCAGAAATTAATATAACCGACGAAATTTCCCGGCTTGGCGAGCGGTCGCGTGAGCTCACTAGACAGATATTTTCAAAATTAAATTCATGGCAAATCGCACGGCTCGCTCGACATCCGCTGCGTCCTTTTACATTGGATTATGTAGAACGATTATTCGAAGATATTAGTGAGTTACACGGCGACCGATCGTTTAGCGATGATCCCGCCATTGTGGCAGGAATAGCTAAGTTCCGAGGCCTTGGGGTCGCATTTATCGGCCATCAGAAAGGTCGTAATACGAAGCAGAATTTGCATCGAAATTTTGGTATGCCGCGTCCCGAAGGGTATCGCAAAGCGATGCGCATAATGCACTTGGCCGAACGATTTCAGTTGCCGTTACTAACTTTCATCGACACACCTGGAGCCTATCCAGGCGTCGGGGCGGAAGAGCGTGGGCAAAGCGAGGCGATTGCCCGGAATTTGTTAGTGATGGCCAGTCTCAGAACGCCAATCGTTGCAACGATCATTGGCGAAGGTGGTTCTGGTGGTGCGCTAGCGATCGGTGTAGCCGACCAAGTTTTGATGCTGAAATATGCAACTTACGCGGTAATTTCTCCGGAAGGCTGTGCGTCGATTCTGTGGAAAAGTCCGAACAAGGCGGCAGAAGCCGCCGAAGCAATGGGGATCACGAGTAGTCGATTGGCGAGCTTAGGCTTGATCGATGCGATCATTGAGGAACCGCTAGGCGGTGCTCACCGCGATTTCCGCGCGACCGCCGAGCAGCTCGGCAAACATCTCGATCGGGCTCTGGCGGAGCTGATGAAATTAGACCCAGACCAGTTACTGCTAAAGCGACGCGCTCGATACAAGAACTTCGGAAAATACGTTGAGAAGTAGTCGCGCTGTCGCTCGCCATTGAGCTGGACTTTGCCCGTCTAGAGCATGGATGCGCCCACGATCTTGTTCGACGCGTTACGCGCGAGCTTGGACTTTACACCGACGCAGCGCTT
The DNA here is from genome assembly GCA_027618655.1 of Pseudomonadota bacterium. Lineage (GTDB taxonomy): Bacteria > Pseudomonadota > Gammaproteobacteria > UBA11873. The sequence continues at coordinate 2,535 of JAQCEL010000025.1, forward strand.
CATTATCGCTTACAGTGGCGGCGTGGATTCCCACGTGCTGCTGCACTCAATGTCACGTTTGGGTTTGGATAAGGAGCAGTTACTCTCAGTTCACGTCGATCATGGCTTGCACAACCTTAGCCGCGCGTGGGCACAGCATTGTGATTTGACTGCTCAAGGTCTCGGTATCCCGTCGCGAACCGTGACACTGAACGAACGCCCGGGTCCCGGTGTGAGTAGCGAAGACTGGGCCCGCCGCCAGCGCTATTGTTCGCTGCTTTCAATGATGAGCTCGGGCGATATTTTACTCACGGCTCATCACCGCGATGATTTAGCCGAGACCTTTTTGTTGCAGTTGCTGCGTGGAGCAGGTCCGCATGGACTGTCAAGTATCCCTCGGCGCAGGACTTTTGGACCGGGAAGCTTGATCCGTCCATTGCTAAATGTGGCGCGAAGTGATATTCACGCGTACGCGAAATTGTTCGATCTGAGTTGGATCGACGATCCCAGTAACGATTCGGAAAAGCACGATAGAAATTTCGTGCGGCATCAAATTATGCCGAGCATCACACAACGGTGGCCAGGCGCAACGCGCCGAATCCTGCATGCGGCAGAACTTCAACAACAGGCCGCGACGTTATTAGATGAAGTTGCGGACGTCCATCTCGAAAGCGCATCGGCACAAGATCTCAATAGAATTCGAACCGACATATTTGCTGGGCAAAATTTACCACGATGTCGCTGGGTGCTGCGGCGCTGGATAGCTAACGCCGGATTCCCGATACCCGATTCAGCCCATTTAGATGCCATGTTAAGTCTGCTGGCCGCACGGCAAGACAGCCAGCCGTGCGTCCGCTGGAAAGGCGCCGAATTGAAGCGTTACCGGGAGTATCTGTTTCTGTCCTATCAGTCGACCGAGACACGGTCTGTGCCACTCAAGTGTGCGTGGAATTTTGAGACCCCACTTGCGGTCCCTGCAGGTCTGCTGACTGCCAAAATGACGCGCGGTCGCGGAATCAACGCGAAACTGGTAGCGAACAATGAGGTAAGCGTTGATTTCCGGCGCGGCGGTGAGCGGTGCCGACCGGAGAGTCGGCAACACAGTCAATCCTTGAAACGATTATTTCAGGAGTGGGGCGTACCCCCTTGGCAGCGCACGCAAATCCCGTTGATTTTCGTCGGTGACGTCCTTGCTGCCGTCGCTGGTATTTGTATGTGTGCACCCTTCGTTGCGACGGGCGATGAGTGGGGCTGGGAAATAACGTGGACCCCGTCAGGAGCAAAGTCACACTTAACTGACGCTAATTAGTCCTTGCAGCGTGTCCCCGAGTAGATTTTTTTGAGCCCGGCGATGTTGCGAGCGTTCCCTTTGTTCTTGGGGCGATGCGTTTCAATTTCGATGATATAGCGCGGTAATCCAAATTTATTATTGGCTGCTAAATCAGCTTAACGCGGCGTTAGCGTATGAATGTAGGCGGTAGGCTCCTGCTGATCGTATTCTTCATCGCGTAAAGTAAATATGAAGCCGACGTCGCCAATCTCAACCCGATCGTTTTCTTCTAAGTGGGCCATATCGACCGGCTCCCCGTTAACGAATACGCCGTTCAGGGACTCCATGTCCTGGACCGTGAATTGGCCCAATGCGTCACGTCGAATCTCTGCGTGCAGGCGCGACACTGAGGTATCGTTTAGACGGAGTTCGCTCGAACGACTGCGCCCAATGCGCCAGGGCGTCCGGTCGAGCTTATGACGAACGTCTTTGTTGTTTGCCGATACAAGATAGGCAAACGAAATTGCGTTGATGTCAGTGCTTTGCCGTTCATTACGTGCGCGCCGTGACACAGCAGCGTAACTTAGCGCGAGCGCCAAAATCGCGGAAAAAATTATTGCCGGCAACCCGTACCAAAACCAAGACCACGGAGAGCGATCAATGGCCGCTAAAGTCACTGCGTTTGACGCGAGTGAGTTTGGTGTGTCTGAAACATCGTCGAGCGCGACGGGGTCTACTGCAGGTGCTTCCGGCACCTTCGTTTTCGGAATAACTATGGGAACGATAACGAAAAAATTATTCTGAGTGGTTTGGAAGGTGAGTACTATTTCGATCGATTGCGCAACGGCCTCTAGTGGAATTTTTTGCAAGTCAAAAGAGAGTCGACCGACGCTACTAAATACCGAATGGATTTGCGTAAAAAACGACTCTTGAATGGAATGATCAATGTGAGCTGCTTGAATAAAAAGTCCCCCGGTTTCCTCACTCAAGCGTCTTAAGGTCTGCAATGCGACGGATTGTGAAACAGATCGGGGATATCCGATTGCAGAGATGACGACTTTACTTTTTCGCGCTGCGCGGATCACGTCGTCATGAAAGTAAGCAAGATCTTCTGCAAGCCCATCGGACATCAGAACTATTTGACGATGACCGGCTTCGATACTATCCAGTTGCTTTATGGCGTCAAGAAGGCTTCGGTAAAGCTCAGTGGTTTTCCCGGCCGCGACTAGCGAGTCTGTGTTGATCGCAATGTCGCCTTCGGAGCAAGGAAAGGCGCACAAAATATTCAATCCCGAATCGCATGTCGCTAATCCGAAAATGGTATTCGCAGTGCTTTACTGAGACAACTTGCGGATGTGGTCTCGATTCTTCTTAATCACCTCGGCACGCGATGGATCGCTGGTATCGACCAGAAACAACATTGCGTTTGGACCCGAATCCTGTGCGACCGCGGAGACATCACGAGCAGCTAGAAATCCGCCGTCGTATTGCGCAGTGCTAGTGACTAATTCTGCGCCATTTAAAATCCGATAATCGCAATCTAGAGTTTGGCGCTCCGACTGCCGACATTCGATGTCCATGTGCTCGGTGAGAGTTGCCGAATAGGAAGGCACTGACCATAGGATGACGGCGACAATTACCAGTAGCGTGTTTGCCAGGACCCCTGTCTTGAACGGGATTGAATACATTGATTGCGTCGGAGTTTGCACCGGAAAGCAGCTATTTCTCCGGAAACAACGGATCCGGCAAATCGAAGAAATCTATATCGACAGATTGCTGGCCGCCGCGACTTTCATCACTCGGCCGTCCATTGGGTCCCAAGTCCTCCTCAACTAGCTCGCCTAGTTGCGGCAGTCCTTTGCGCATCTTTGTTCCAGCGTCGACCACTTTCGCGTGAAGGCTCGCGCTAAACGGCACGCTGTATGCTCGTGGTTGGTCACGCCCTGGTCCTTTTTCGAGATTAGTTAGCCACAAATAGATATGCCCGGGATCGCCGGATGTCTTGTTCGGTTCCTCTACGGACATGGCGACGAGATTAAATCGTTCGGGTAGCTTCGCGTCTGTCGGCCAGCCCATTAGCGGTGGGAAAGAGCAATAGGTCACGATATAAAACGTAGAGACGAGAACGACGATGAGTGCCTTAATTTGCCAATTAAACCGTGCGTATAGGCTGACTATGACAAGCAACAGCGCGATTAAAACGTATGCGGCGACTAGCCCAGCTTGGCTCAACATAATCACATCAGGTTCTCCGTTATCCAAACACCACTAAACTCTTGTTGATATGACTGATATGAGTGACCTGTCCTGACGGGTCGATAACGAAACGGACAGCGGTCTTTTCATCGCCTTTGCTCTGCAGCAAGGTATCGCCGTAATAAACTATTTCCAGCGCCGGATTAACTTTGGCAACCTTAACGGTCACTTTGAGTGGCAATTGCGTTTCAGTCGCATAGTAATGAACATTTACTATGTACTCCCCCGGTACGATGCCGCGGATTGTGACAACCTCTTGATTGAGAGGGTTTTGAATCTCCACGCCATTGACGTTGATCGTATCGTTTATCTGACCGCGATCATCGCGATCCAAATGAACGAGCCCGGCCTCACGATTTCGAAACCAGATTAGATTTCCGTTTGGATCCTCGACCCACGTGTCGACATCGTCTGTACTGTGATCAGCCCAGCCGATCGTAATGATGTATTCAGCCTTTGGATCGATTATGCCTTTTTTTGATACCGGGTTCATGAACATGATTGCGATCAAAAACAAGAATGTGAATCCTAGTAGCGCGTTGAATAACAAATCGGTAAACGGATCCGACGCAGCGCGACGACGAAAATTACTCGCTCCAAAAATCGACATAATTAGTTCGTATGGCCGTTGTTCATACGTGGTTTGATCTGTGTCTCGGTACTACGGATCACCCGAAGGAGGAGTTCGTCTGCGCCCTTGTCCAGCAGGAGGTACTGCGATCCGAGGAGGATACTACCGACGAGTCCGGCGAGCGTAGTGTACAAAGCGGTCCCCATCCCACTGCTCATATCGCGTAGGATCTTTTGCATCGTTGTTACGTCGAACGTGTCGCTATCCGTCACTGAAGAGAGCATTAGAACGAATCCAATAATAGTACCAATGAGTCCAAGCTTTAGTAGCATGTCTACACCAAACCAGCCTAATTCGTGGGCGCCCTTGAGTCGCTGCGCCAGAGACTCAGTGAGGTTTGCATTATCCGAGGACAATTCAGAAACCTTTGACTCTCGATTCGATATGACGACATCGACGAGATGTCGCGTCATCACACAATCCGGTAAGGGTCCGCATTCCCCGACTACTAGGCGGCCATTTTCAACCGTTACTGCACCACGCGATTTAGTACTCGACAGTTGTGTCGCGAGCCATTCGGCATTATTTAATTCACCTGACAAAAAGATCACGCGGCTCGCGCAGTGAATGGTTCCTATGAAGTACAGCAAGGCAATCACCAAGCAAATTCGGCTTTGGTCGCCATCGATTAGCTGGTCTACGAGTCCTTCGTTCCAAGAAACAACAACACCGAACAGCGTCAGACCGGTAATCACTAACCAAAGTAATAATAGGTAATGTGTATTGTCTTGGAGTCTCATAGCGTTTTTGCCGGGTCCTTTTCAAGCACGAAATCGACCATCTTACGCGTTAGCACATTCATTCGACGTGCAAATTCATTAATGCGTTCGTTCGGATGACTTTCTGGTAGTTGCATATAACTGATCACGGTTCCCTCGGCGCTGGTGTGGACTGTAAAACGGCAGGTCATTTGCGCTATGAAACCGGGATCCAGCAATATCACTTCGTGCACATACTCGAGATTGCAGAAATGGATAACCTCAATTTCAGGAACGTCTTTATAGCCGCGTTCGCGAAGACCTTTGCCAATTTCATTGCGGCCAGTGATCCGGAAATTAAGCTCCGTTATAGCGAATTCGAGCTCGAAAATAACGTCTTCAAATGATTTATCTGTTGTATTTCGAACGATAGATTGATCGCTAGACGCTGCGAAGTGCGCGAAAGTCGACAGCACGATTATCTGAACAATGACTAGGCATCGTCCGAATAATCGGCAATCGCAGGGCTTCATTCCCTAATAACCACTTCAGTGCCGAGCGGGACGAGCTGCCGTAGCTCGTTGATCTCGCTATTCGTTAGGGCGATACAACCACTGGTCCAATCTAATTTCTCGTGGATACGCATTTTTCTCTTCGTCTCGTACCCGACGCCGTGAATACCAATAGCACCACCGAGCGCGGTATTTTGTGGTGGTGGACGGCCGTGTCTCTGGGAATCGACAATCCGGTCGAATTCCGCCCGCGAAATGACTCCGGCTTTCAAGCCGTAAAAAGCGTCTTTTACGTTCGGGTAATTTAACCGCATGAACACATGAAATTTGCTCTGGTCGTTGAACTCTGTGATTCGGTAGATGCCCTCCGGGGTATGCTTGTCGCCGGAATGTGTTTTATCGCCGTTACCGCCACTGCCAGATGCCGCTCTGTATTCGCGATACACTTCACCATTAACCTTAACTCGCAACAATCGCTCGGACTTGTCAAACTCGAGGTAGAAATTCCTGGGTTTGTTCGCGGCGATTACATCCATCCCGTCAGCCTGGACGGTCAAATGAATGAGAATGAGTAAGACACCAAGTAAAGTAGCGCGATGCACAGTTTTCACAACCGAATCTAATTGGAAGAACCTGAGAATATTACCAATAATGCTATCACATCGGACAGACGCATTAATTCTCGAATTGCTTGAGAGCCCTCGAAGGGCATCACGAGGCACGGCGTTCGGGGCTACCCGAATCATGTCTCCCAAAACATCGCTTTAAGGAGCTGGGTGAGGATGCTGCAAACGACGAGTATGACCCTTGGCAACTGATCAGAAGGACCGCTATACGCGCGTAGCGATGGCCTTGCATTGGTTAATTGCGATCTTGATATTCGCTTTGTTCGCGATCGGCTGGTACATGGTTGACCTGCCGCGGGGGCCGGATCGAAGTGCCAATTTCGCACTCCATAAATCCGTCGGATTGACTGTGTTCCTATTGGCTGCGGTGCGGATTGGGTGGCGATTTTTTCACCGCCCGCCACCACACGATAGCCTAGTGCCCGCGTGGCGGGTGACGGCTGCGCGAAGTACCCATCTTTTATTCTACGTCTTGCTTTTTCTTCAGCCGGCAAGTGGCTATCTATCGTCGTCGTTTAGTGGTTATGAAACGAAGGTGTTCGGTGTACCGTTACCGCAGTGGGGTTGGCTTGATGCTCCATTGAATGAGCTATTTACGGAAATTCACGTCATGAGTTCTGTGCTGTTCGTGGTATTTATTGGAATTCATATTTGCGGTGCGTTATCCCACGGCTTGAGCCGCAACGACGGCGTCCTGCGCCGAATCATTCCGTGGTGACTCATGCTTGCGGTGAGTCAAAATCGGAATTTAGACGGTATTTAGGCAAATGCGGCGACGCGGAACATTACGAAAAAAGCGGTTACTGACATGGCCCAATCGCAGCCACAGTCGTTAAGACGCCTGTTGCTCACCCATGAATTAGCGTTTTTAGTGTTAGTTGTGATGGCCGGCGCACTCGGCGGGCTGTGGGCCTATTTTTGGCAACAGTCCGCCGAGGAATCTATTCGTTTGAATGGGCTAGCGCACATCGCCCAGGAGATTCGCGCAGACCTATTTCGCCAAATCAAACAGGCCGCGCTGGCGCGCTTGCGTGATAAGTCAGAGGCTGTTGCGGTAGATTCTGATTTTTCTAGGCTAATTAACGCAAGCTTTAACCAATTGCGTCAGAGTTCGATATCTCGGGCGGAAGGATACGCAGTCCAAGCCCTGCAGCAGGCCTATGGCACTATCCGAATCGACACGCAGAGGATGTTCGAAGATCCCGAGCGGACGAATCTAATGGTGCGCATTAAGTTGCTTGATCCGAATTACGAACGACTGCTGGTCGAAGAATTTGAGACAGCGTACCGCAATTTTCGCGGACTGATTAACCAGCAACTTAACGAACAATCGCTCGCTATCGAGCGTTGGACGCAGATCGCTCCTATCGCGATTCCAGTACCAATAATTGTCGCAATAATCTTGCTGTTGTTCTCTCGAGAGAGCCTTAAGCGGGGGTTCGTCCGCCCCGTGCAGTCGCTAGTGTCAGCCTTGCACCGTGTCGGAGACAACGCCCCTGTCATTGCAATAGATCCACATAGCGTATCCGAGGTTGAGGGTATTGTCCGCAGCATCAACGAAATGTCGCGGGAACTGGAATCTAGCCGAGACGCATTGGTCGAGAGTGAGCGCCAAGCTGCCTTAGGCGCATTGGTCCCGGTAGTTGCACACAACATTCGAAATCCACTGGCGTCAATCCGCGCTACGGCGCAATTGTTGGATAGCGAAGATGCTAATTGGGAGACCAAGGAAGCTCAACTTGCGATTATCGAGACGGTCGATCGCCTCGAGCGATGGGTTAGTGCCTTAGTTTCTTATTTGCACCCTTTGCGGCCGCAAAGGAATCTTACCTGTATAGCTGAGATGTTCGGCGAGACCTTGGCGTTGCTCGAGCCGCGATTGGCGGAAAAATCAGTCAGTGTCGCTAAGGGTTCGTGGGACGCGAACCTCGTCGTTGAAGTCGATGCGGACTTAATGGAACAGGCGCTCTACGCGCTACTATCAAATGCGTTAGAGGCGACGCCATCCGACGGCACAATAAAGGTATCGATTGAACGAATTAATCGCGAGATGATATTGATGATCTCCGATCAGGGCGGCGGGATCCCTTTTATTCCCGAACCGACCAGTCTCGAGCCAGGGCTTACGACGAAGATGCGTGGTACGGGTTTGGGAATACCTGTCGCGTTCAAGATCTGTAAAGCGCACGGTTGGAGTATTCGCTATGAGGTGGCACCACATATTGGTACAACGGTAGTGATTACCGCAGCCCTGCCGCCTGCCACGAGTTTAGAGGTAGCCACAACTACCGGCTGATAAGGAACTTATGTCAATTGAACCCAACATGGATAACCGGGCGCTGGAGCTCGTGTGTCGCGGAAAAGTGTTACTCGTCGAAGACGAGCATTTATTTGCGAAGGCGGTGGCCCGTAAGCTTGAACGCGTGGGTTATGCCTGTACTGCGGTCGGCACGATCGCTGCCGCGGAGATCGTGCTCGATGAACAAACACCAAACCTTGTGTTACTCGACATGCGTTTGCCGGACGGTTCAGGTTTAGATTTTCTGGAACGTATCGACGGCACGGTGACCCCGGTGATAGTAATGACAGCGTACGGGGAAGTACAAGACGCGGTTAGTGCAATGAAGCTCGCCGCCGCGGACTATCTAAAAAAACCAATAGATTTGGATGAGCTTCTATTGGCCGTGGATAAAGTTCTTGCCAATCAAAAAGTCTCGACCCAACTTGCCAATTCGCGCGCGCGCGAAGCCTACGGGACGGAATCTATTGTGCTCGTCGGCGTGTCTGATCAAATTACATATGTTCGTGAACAAATCGAAAAATATGCGACGCTCTGCTCGCCGGCCAATTCGCTATCGCCGACAGTCCTGATTATGGGAGAAACAGGTACTGGGAAGGACGTGGTGGCCCGATTGCTGCATCAGTCTTCCGATCGCCGCGGTAATCCGTTTGTACATGTCGATTGCGCCGCTCTACCACCCGATTTGATCGAGGCCGAATTGTTTGGCCATGTAAAAGGTGCATTTACTAACGCGCAAGGTGACCGAACAGGCTTGATTGAAATGGCCGAGGACGGGGTCGTTTTTCTCGACGAAATTTCCGAATTACCGCCTGTGTTGCAAGCGAAACTTTTAGCTGTTCTCGAGCGTCGACGACTGCGACGCGTGGGAAGTTCAAGAGAGTATCCGGTCGGGGCGTGGTTTATGGCTGCAACCAATCGCGAGGTAGAAAAGTTAGTTGCCGAAGGTGACTTACGGCGAGATCTTTTCTACCGGCTAAATATGTTTAGTTTGAATTTGCCGCCGTTGCGCGAGCGTGGTGGCGATATCGTCGAGTTGGCGGAATATTTCGCCGACCAACTTGCACGTCGCCACGATGCAGGCGCAGTTTCGCTGAGCACGGCGGCAAAGAATTCACTCACACAATACGCCTGGCCTGGAAATGTTCGCGAGCTTCGTTATGTGATCGAACGCGCTGCGCTGCTAAATGACGGGACCGTGATCGAAGCTGAAGATCTCATGTTGCCTTTGCGTCCGAGAGCAACTGGAGCATCCGAGGAAATTGCTGGTATGACGCTCGATGAGGCTGAGAAGACCTTGATCAAGCTCGCATTAGACCGTTGTCGCCACAATGTGTCCGCGGCGGCGCGCGAATTGGGGATCACCCGGATGGCGATGCGTTATCGAATGAAGCGACACGGACTGCACACGTAAAGTAGCAAAACACTCTACCAAACCCCTATGCATCAGAACCTGCCTCAAGCCAATATTCGCCAAGCGCTAGTGCTTCAGGAACCTGCTTGGGTTTCGATCGCAAACCCGAATCGTCCGGCAGGCACTCTGCGGGCTATACTTGGCCTAAGCAATGATGTTACGGATCGTCATTTCGCACGTAAGACGCTCCAGATTGGTGTGTTTGTGGTGCGAATAACACCTGGGGTTAGCGCAGACGAGGTGGAATTCCTGAATATTTTTCCGCAAATCGGTGCCTAGCCCAGCATTGTTCACCGCTTTCTTAATGCGCATTAACGCGTACGTGCTAATAGAGGAATGAGCAGCGATGGATCATCAAACAGAACTTGAATTGGAAGCCGCGACGTTCAGACGATTACGCGACTACTTACGTGAACATACTGAAGTTCAAAACATTGACTTAATGAATTTAGCCGGGTTTTGCCGAAATTGTCTGTCCAAGTGGTACGCCGCTGAGGCGGAGCAAAAGGGTATTGCAATCGCTTATGAAGCAGCTCGCGAAACTATTTACGGCATGCCATACGCAGTCTGGAAAGATTTGCACCAAGCACCGGCAAGTGCCGAGCAACAGGCACATTTCGCTGCGCAGCAGGAAGCTGCCAAGCATAAAAAGTGACTCGGGCAAGCAAGATGCGTGGCCAAATTACGGCATTTCGGGCGAGTAGTTTGTTGCCGAGAACTGGTGAGTTCGCGGCATCGCCGGGTTTGACGCTGATGTTCTAAGCAAGGTCGGGAGAGGGCGATGGATACAGAGGCTCGGCGCCTCAGCGTGTTAGTAATTGAAGATCACCCAATTGTGCGCCGAGGAATCCGCGCATTGTTGTCTGAGTGGAACGATGTAAAACAAATCATTGAGGCTAGCGATGGCGAATCGGGATTTCGTGAATACGTAGAACACAATCCCGATATTGTATTAATGGATCTATCGCTACCGGGAATCAGTGGTTTCGAGGCAATTCGACGAATCGTCGCGCGAAATGGTAGCGCAAAAATACTAGCGTTTAGTGGGCATGGCGACACCGAATTTGTGACTCAGGCGCTACGCGCTGGTGCTAGGGGCTACTTGAGTAAGCGCTGCGATCTCAGCATATACATTGAGGCGCTAGAACATCTCGTGAACGGGAATATTTATCTCGAACCTGAAATAGCCCAGCGGCTGGCGTTCCAGAAAACGCGCGGCCCCGAATTACCGCTCGCCGCTTTAACGACTCGCGAATTCGAAATCTTCAGTTAACTTGCTGCTGGCTTGAGCGTCGGCGAAATCGGGCTTCGATTGTCGCTCAGCACAAAAACAGTTGCGAACTACGCGACGCACATTAAGAGCAAGTTAGACGTCAAATCAACGGCAGATATTGTGCGTCTAGCCATACGCCATGGGATCGTTCGGGCCTGAAATAAATGCGTGATTTCGTCTCTAAGCAGCACGACTCGCAGCCAGTCGCAGTGATCGCCGCACTCTTGCTAGCACGATGGTTCGAACGCCGCAGGGCGGCCTGGACAAGGACTGCCAAATGCAAGGCTGTCTCATCGGCTACAAGCCACTGTCACGTGTGACGGCAATCATTTTTCTGAACCCGCACGTCAACGCCGGCTAGCTACCCATCGTGGCTAGCCGAAGTTGTCTTTTCGAATTGCAGAGAGGAACTCGCTGCGTTCAATGCTATCTTAGTGTTTTGCGCGTGAGAGAGATTTCCCGATTATGAGACCATTTCTAAACTTCGGCGTGCTTTTTTGCTTCGGTTGCCAATTGCTCAACATCGTCGTTGCCGAACCCGTTGAGGATTTTGCGTTTCTGTTTGTCGGAGATACGAATACTTCTGCCTATCTAGGCGCCAGCCAAGGCTTAATAGAGGCGAATGCACAAGGCGAATTTCTCGATACCTCGTATGAATTGCGCACGAGTTCCGCAAGCGAGACGCCGAATTTCGAAGGAATTGCAATTGTCGCTGCGGTTGGCGCGCAGCAGTTGATTGCGCTTGCACAAGGGTTCCCCGATATTGCAATTCTAAATGTTGTGCAGGCCGAATCTACCCAAGGCGAGCAGTGTGTCAATAATGTTTTCCACGTTGCGCCAAGTGCGGCAATGATCGCTGATGCAAATAGCCAATGGCAAAAGGTAAATCCAGGATCAAAAGCCCGTGCCCATGCCTGGCATGCATCATTTGAAAAATACGCCGCCGGGCAACTGAACATTAGATTCCGTAAGCAGTTCGATCGCGATATGGACGACGCTGCTTGGGCAGGATGGGCGGCCGTGAAGCTACTATCAGACACGATAGTCCGTCAGCCGACGCTTTCCAGTCGACAACTAATCAACGAACTGAAAACTAATTTGGCGTTTGACGGTCAGAAAGGCCTGGATCTGAGTTTTCGCGAAACGGGGCAACTGCGCCAACCCCTATTGCTCGTCGACGGTGATCAGGTCGTTGGCGAGGCGCCAGTGCGCGGCGCCGCTGACTCGTCGAACTTGGATAGTTTGGGGATCGTATTTTGCCCGAAATAGAGTGGAAACAAATGTATTGTCGAAAATTTTTAATAGTAACTGTGCTGTCTTCGTGCGTCGCTTTCCTGTCTGCGCTGGCTGGGGCCGCCCCGCCAAAAAGAATTTTTGTTACCAATGAACTCGACAACAGTGTCTCGGTAATCGATGGGGCGACAAACTCTGTTGTAGCGACAATCGCCATCGGTAATCGTCCGCGGGGTATCGGCGTCGCGCCTGACGGATCTGAGGTTTATGTCGCGATTAGTGAAGATAACGCGATTGCAGTTTTCGACCCGGAAACTTTTGCAGTACTGCGTCTTTTCGCGGCGGGGGATGACCCCGAAACGTTTGCTGTGCATCCGAATGGAAATATTTATATTTCCAATGAAGATGACGCAAAGGCTTCAGTGATTAACCCACACACGGGAGAACTGGTGGCTGAAATTAAGGTCGGCATTGAACCGGAAGGTGTCGCGATATCTCCCGACGGAACACGTGTGATTGTGACGAGCGAATCAACAAATATGCTGCATGTTATCAGCGTGCCAGAGCATAAAATCATCAACAATATTCTGGTCGGGGCGCGTCCCCGGGCCGCGACTTTTAGTCGCGACGGAACAACTGCTTACGCGACGTCCGAAATTAGCGGCGAGATCAAGAAGGTCGATGTCGCGAGCGGAACAATAATTGGCAAAATGCCATTGGCAGACGATAAGGCCAAGCCGAAGGACCTTTTGTTGAGTCGAGATGAAACTAAGTTATATGTTGCTGGCGGTCGGGCAAATCGAATTTTCATCTTAGATGCTAAATCGCTGGAAATTCTCAATTCGATCCCCGTTGGGATTAGAGTTTGGGGTCTCGCTTTATCTGCTGATGGAACGCGTCTCTATACGACAGACGGCGTCAGTAATCAGGTTAGTGTGATTGACACGGTAAGCGAAGAAGTAATCGTCGCGGTTCCAGTCGGCAAGGCTCCCTGGGGCGTCGCGCTCTACGAGTGAGGCGCCTGCGCTTGAGTTCACCTCATTAATTGAGAATAACTCTCAATGCATTGTGCCTGTCCCAATCTACTGGTTTTTTTTGGGGATTGTCGTTAATCTCGAACGCAGATTTCAGCCCGGCTAGGACGACCCGATTTGATGTTCGTCGCCGGCCCTTAATTGGGGTGCGAGCACTGGTAGCGCGCCCGATCGTCGTCGATTCATTCCCGGATCCGGTCGTGACGTTCGCGACCTTCTGAATCGATCCGATAACTCGAAACCAGTAATTTATCGCACCGTGGGAGAGCATTAATGTTGAAAGCCCTGCAACTCGAGCCAGAAAAATGTACTGGTTGTCTGCAATGCGAAATGGCCTGCTCGTATGAAAACGAGGGAATCTTTAATCCGAGTAAGTCGCGCATTAAAGTGTTCACGTTTCATGAGGAAGGACGTTTCGCACCGTACACTTGTACGCAGTGCGCAGAAGCGTGGTGTTTGCACGCATGTCCGGTAGAGGCGATTGTGATCAATCCCGTGACGGGTTCCAAGGACGTTCTGGAAGACGTCTGTGTCGGTTGCAAAGTGTGTACGATCGCATGTCCTTTCGGAACCGTTAATTACAATGCCGATACGGGCAAGGTAATAAAATGTGATCTGTGCGGCGGTGAGCCTGCATGCGCATCTGCGTGTCCGACCCAGGCGATCACTTATGTCGACGCTGACCATACAGGTCTCGACAGAATGCGCGCCCACGCGGCGCAAACAATTCCACGTAATTAAGCTGCGGAGATTAAGTCATGGCATGGACTAGAAAAATTCTGCGAGTAAACCTCACCAAGGGAACGTGTGTTGCGGAGCCCTTGAATATGGATTGGGCTACGAAATATCTCGGCCAACGCGGCCTCGCGTCTAAGTATTTAGCCGAAGAAATCGATCCGGCTTGTGATGCACTATCGCCAGCCAACAACTTGATCATGGCAACAGGACCTTTGACGGGGACGATGGCCTCGACCGGCGGGCGTTATTCCGTGATCACGAAGAGCCCATTGACAGGCGCAATCGCGTGTTCAAATTCTGGCGGGTTTATCGGCAACGAAATTAAAAATGCCGGATGGGACATGATCATCTTCGAGGGCAAGTCGCCGAAACCAGTGTACTTGTACCTCGAGAACGATAACGCAACGCTGTGTTCGGCGGATGAGATTTGGGGCAAATCAGTATGGGAGACCGATGACATACTGCATACCAAGTACCAGGACCCCTTGCTACGGATCGCCGCCGTCGGCCGCGCCGCAGAACAAGGCTGCCTTTATTCAGCAGTGGTGAATGATAAGCACCGAGCAGCAGGACGTTCTGGTGTTGGTACCGTTATGGCTTCGAAGAATCTCAAAGCAGTCGCAGTGCGCGGTACCAAGGGTGTTGGAAACATCCGCGACCCTCAGGCCTTTATCCGCGCGACCGTCGAGGGGAAACGGGTGCTAGCGGAAAATGCGATGACCGGCGAGGGGTTGGGTGCACTCGGGACACAAGCGCTCATGAATGTGATTAACGAAGTGGGTGCGATGCCAACTCGCAACATGCGTGAGGTGCAATTCGAAGGAGCGAGCAAGATTTCCGGTGAAGCGATGCTCGAGCCACGTGAAAGTGACGGTAAGGCTAATCTAACGACGAACGGCGCGTGCTTCGGGTGCACCATTGCGTGCGGGCGCATCTCCACAATCGATCCACAGCACTACACCATTGCCGACAAACCACAATACGCTGGAAATTCCGGCGGGTTGGAATACGAAGCGGCATGGGCTCTAGGTTCCAATACTGGGGTCGATGATCTGGACGCTTTGACGTATGCGAATTTCTTATGTAACGAAGACGGATACGATCCGATATCGTTCGGCGCCACGGTATCGGCCGCGATGGAACTGTTTCAAATCGGCGCGCTGACGACTAAGGACACAGGTGGCTTGGAACTAAAATTTGGTTCGGCGGAAGCATTAACGAAAGCCGCAGAACTCGTCGCGATCGGTGAAGGTTTCGGCAAGGATCTCGGATTAGGATCAAAGCGTTTGTGCGATAAGTATGGACACCCTGAGTTGTCGATGACCGTCAAGGGCCAGGAGTTCCCAGCTTACGATCCACGCGGCATTCAAGGCATGGGGCTGGCATATGCCACGTCTAACCGGGGCGCCTGTCATCTACGCGGCTATACCGTTTCATCCGAGATATTAGGGGTTCCGGTAAAAACCGATCCGTTTGCTACTGAAGGTAAACCAGAGCTGGTCAAGGCATTCCAAGACGCGACCGCGGCGGTCGATTCTGCGGGACTGTGTGTGTTTACGACGTTCGCTTGGACGCTTGAAGATATTGCTCCGCAAGTCGCCGCTGCATGCGAGGGGAACTGGACGGCGGAGTCGATGGTTGAGGCCGGTGAACGCATCTGGAATCTCGAACGGAAATTCAATATTGATGCTGGCTTAACCGCGGCTGACGACACGCTACCCGAGCGCTTACTCAAAGATGCTGCGAAAACGGGTCCTGCGAAAGGGAAAGTCAACGAGCTCGGCAAAATGCTTCCGCAGTACTACCAAATACGTGGCTGGACGGTCGACGGCGTGCCGACGGCGGAAACGCTGGCGCGCTTGTCGGTTTAATCGCGAATTGGATTAATTCGAGCGCCCGGCAGTTCGTTCGGATCAGTTATGCGACGGTGCCCTGGCGACAGTCACGTACATTGGGCTTGGAGGAGGAATTTATGAATCACGTCATTATCGGTGCGGGCCCGGCAGGTGTCGTTGCGGCGGAAACGCTCCGCAAACTCGTTCCCGAAGCAAATGTGACCCTGGTCGGCGACGAGCAGGAACCCCCATATTCGCGCATGGCATTACCGTACTACCTCGTCCAGCAAATCGCTGAGTCTGGCACTTATTTGCGTAAATCTAGCGACCACTTCTCGCGTCTGAATATTGATGTTCGTCAAGACAAAGTGGCGAGCATCAACAGAAAGCAACAGCAAGTGATGCTGAGTTCCGGCGGCGCTGTGCCGTACGACAAACTCCTGATTGCGACAGGTTCTCGGCCAGTGTCGCCACGAATTCCCGGCATGGACTTACCCGGGATCTACGCTTGCTGGACATTAGAAGACGCCCGAAATATTGCGGCACGCTCGAAACCAGGGGCGAAAGTCTTACTCATGGGCGCGGGTTTTATCGGCTGCATAATCCTGGAGGCCCTGGCAAAAAGTGGCGCTGATTTAACGGTCGTGGAAATGGAAGACCGGATGGTCCCACGCATGATGAATGACACTGCCGGTGGCCTAATTAAGGCTTGGTGCGAAGAGCAGGGTGTCCACGTGCATACATCGACCAAGGTAACTGCGATTGAAAAAAATGGCGGCAGTTTCTCAGTCACGTTGAATACTGGGTCAACGATTACGGCGGACTTAATCGTTTCGGCGACGGGTGTACACCCCAATGTGGATTTATTGGCGGGTACTGGCGTAGAAACAGACGACGGGATCCTCGTGAATCGAAACATGCAAACCAACGACCCGAATATATTTGCCGCGGGTGACGTCGCACAAGGGCGAGATTTTTCGACGGGCGAGTATTCCGTTCAAGCGATTCAACCGACAGCAGCGGAACATGCGCAACTCGCCGCGCGTAACATGGCAGGTATCGTCGGCGCCGTGCATCGCGGAAGCGTCAACATGAACGTCCTCGATACGCTTGGATTAATCTCTAGTTCATTCGGATTGTGGATGGGCGCAAAAGATGGCCAAACGAGCGAATTGTTAAACAGAGACCGCTATCGCTATTTGAATCTGCAGTTTGCGGACGATGTGTTGGTTGGGGCGACGAGCCTTGGGCTAACCCAACACGTTGGCGTGCTACGTGGACTGATTCAGTCGAAAACTCGCCTTGGCGTGTGGAAAGAACGATTGCTCGAAGATCCAACACGGATCATGGAAGCCTATCTCGGGAGTACCCAGGCGCTAGGCTTCAATGCCCGCATTCTTTAAACGATTTTCAAATGAGCGATTTTGAACATCGAAGCGATGTCACAAACTGCAACTGGACCGCTAAGTGAAGTTAACATTCAAACTATTTGCTTCGCTAACCGATCTTTTGCCGAAAGAAGCACGCGACCATGCCATTGACATCGACGTTGCAGACAACGCGACGGCGCTAGATTTGATCGACCGCTTTAGGATCCCGCGAAAAAGTGCACATCTTGTTTTGGTTAATGGCGTCTATCTTGATCCGGATGAGCGCGGTGAAGCGAACTTACGAGACGGCGACACGATTGCGATTTGGCCACCCGTAGCCGGCGGCTAAAAGTGGCGCGTCGAGGACCGAGCATCGATGTCCGATTCTGATTCTCAATTCCAGATTGAAAGGGAATTCGGATTGTCGCACAGCGATTTCCATCGGATCTTTCCCCGCATTGAACCAACTGCTAGAAGAATCTCTGCCTCTCAGTTCAATGTCGTTAGAAGCGACGGTCGCCAATTGGAAATAAATTTATCCGTCGAGAAAATACGTAAGCTTGGGGTGCTGAAAATTCCCTATATGCAAATCATGTTTAGATTTTCCGGCTGGAGCGGTGCTCAACGTGCTGAATTTTTTAAGAATTTCGAACGATCTTTCCAAAAAGGCGGGGGCTAAGCGCGGGCAAGCTTAAACATCAGTCCCAAATCCGCGTCGCTTCATGGTGTTCAAAAAGCATTTAGTAGCAAAAACACAACAAAAATAACTCAGTAACTGCCTGTGCTGCGGTGCTTTTGCCAAAAAAAGTGCTTGCGCGCAACACATCAATGGTTTAACTTTCACAACCATGTTCCTACCCCTCAAGTACTTCTTTGAGGGTGTGCCGGCTAAAAAACGTTGGGGAAGCTGGGTAAGTGGGGGAGTGCTAGGGCTTAAGCAATAACTAAGATTCCTTATTTTAGGAGGAAGTGATGGCGAAACAATTCAAAAAAACTAAATTGGCGACAGCAGTAAGCATTGCCGCGATGAGCTTGGGTCTCAGCACAGCAGCGAATGCTGTCGTCGTGGTAGGTGGGGACAACGGGTGGGAAGTGAGCTTTGATGGCAATGTCAATGCGTTCTACACAGTCACTGATTACGACGCAGGATTCACGACGCTGGGTTATGTTAACCCAGGTGCCGCTGGCTTCGACGCACAAGGTGTGGCTGGCGATGTGCCCGAACTCGATAGTTCACGTGTCACTTCAGGTTACCTTCCAGCATTCTTCAGCTTCAACGTGAAGAGCCCGACGGTTAACGGCTTGACGGCGACGGCTCGAATCAGTTTTGCGCCAGTCATTCAAAATGCGAACGCGAAGAATCAGTTCTACGGCAGACAATTACCCGGTAACAACGGTGGAGTCCAGGGCCTTCAGGGTTCAGGCATCGACACCCGCGAAGTTGTTGTGAACGTCGATGGCGAATTTGGCACATTTAGTTTTGGTCGAACCTTGTCTATCTTTGGTCGACAGGCGATGTTGAAGGACCAAACATTGTTTGGCGTCGGCGCGCCGAATAAACAAAACGGATCAATCAGTGCAGGTCGCACGGGTCGCGGCTACACGTATCCAAACTTCAACGCACGTTTTTCTTACAAAACTCCTACCGTGATGGGCCTTCAAGCGGAATTTGGACTGTACGATCCGAGCGTTGAGCAGGCCGTGCTCAACACGAACGGTGGCGTACTGTTGAACGAAACCGATACGCCGCGATTCGAAGGTGAATTGAGCCACACCACGACGTTCAATAACGGAAGCTTCCAACTCTGGATGGACGGCATGTGGCAAGACATCGAGTCGAACCAATCTGCTGCCGCTGGTGACGTGACAGTGGCAGCGGTTGGCTTCGGTGCGGACGTCAAGATGAGCGGCTTCAACCTTCTGGGTTACTACTACACGGGTGAAGGCCTCGGCCGGTCGTTGCAGTTCGTCGGTGGCACGCGTTGTGAAGCGCAAGGCGTAATCTGCCAGGAAGCAGAAAATGATGGTTACTACGTCCAGGGTAGCTACACGTTCTCTGGTAAGACGAAGCTCTCGGGTAGTTGGGGACAATCCACTGAAGATGGGTTTTCAGCCATCAACGCAGGCTTAAACAATGCCGCCATGGCTAACACGCCAGACGTCGAGCTGAATATGTGGACGGTTGGTGTCTACCACGACATGACATCCTGGATGAAGGTCGTCGCAGAATACAGCAACCTCGAAAACAAGTACGACAATTCCACATCGAATATCTCGGGTAAAACCGAAGCCGATGTATTTAGCCTTGGCGCCTTCCTCTTCTGGTAGGCCCGAGCTAAGTTAAGAAGCTTAAAGGGCGTATCCGACCGGATACGCCCTTTTTTTATGCATCTAATTTGTGATGCAATACGTCCGACCTGTTGCCCGTCTTAGTTACCGTAGCTGCCGATTTTTCTTCCGTCTCTCCCGGTCGTGATGAGTAAAAAAACTAAATCAGGGGTCAATCATCGCGCGAAGGGACTCCGTACCAATACCGGGCTCGCCGATCAGCTGTTGGTTAACGCAACTGTGGCGCATCAAGATGGAAAGCTCGCCGAGGCATTACACGCTTACCGTAAATACCTTAAGTGCAAACCGGATGATGGATCAGTTTGGCACCGCGTCGGCGGCATCCTGTTCCAATTAGGACAGGTAGCGCAGGCCATTACGGCTTTAGAGAACGCTTCGCAATTCGCCCCCAATGATTCTGATATCGCGAGCGATCTCGGCGGGATGTACTTATCTACTGAGCAATTCAGCAAAGCTGAAGTAGCGCTGCAATTTGCGTTGAAGCTAGTCCCCGAATCCGTTGGCGCCCATTACAACCTAGGCATCGCACTCTACGGGCAAAATCGAATTGCCGAATCGATCGTGTGTTTGTCGCGGGCCGTTGAGATTCAACCTGACTTCGTCGCGGCACATTACAATCTTGGCGTCGCGTTCAGGATCCAAGGAAACTACGAAAATGCGCTGAACTCGTTTGAAAGAGTGCATCGCTTAGAGCCAGATAACTGGAGCGTACGATTAGATTTAGCACGCTGTTACCGCGATTCAGGCCTCGCCGATCGGTCTATTTCGCATTACGAGGACTACTTAGATCACACCAACGACGTGCGCATTATTTTAGAGTTTGCTGAATTATTAAATGCAAACGGGTTAGCGCAGCGGGCCGAAAACATTTTACTTGAGCAAATTGCGCTATCGCCAAATGATGCGCGGTTGCATGCAGAGGTCGGCATCATTCGCCATCATCGCGGAGACTTATCAGGAGCAGAAATATCGCTACATAGGGCGCTCGAATTAGATCCGAAGTGTGTATCCGCAATACTCGAACTGTCTCGTCTGCGGCGCTACGAAGACCCGAACACGCCGGTTCTGGTTCAATTGCAGAAAATCTTGAATCGGGCGAAACCCAGATCGGAAGAAACGATTGCTATGCATTTCGCGCTCGGGAAGATCTACGATGATCTTGAGCGTTACGATGAAGCTTTCCGGCACTACAAACTAGGCAATGATTTAAAACGCGAGCGCCACGCTTATAGCCTGGATGTGGTCAAAAAAAGGTATTCCGAAATAATCGATTATTTTGATCGACGAAATTTCGATTTTTTGCGCGAGTTATCTTCCGATTCCGACGTCCCTGTCTTAGTGGTCGGAATGCCGCGCTCGGGTACGACTTTGATAGAGCAAATCATCAGCAGTCATCCGCGGGCTGACGGTGCCGGCGAGTTGCAATATTTTCCGAGTGTCGTCCAGCAACTTCCGCATCTCTTAGGCTCCACTCAACCGTATCCCAAGTGTCTCGCCGCATTCGATAAAAAGGACGCTGCAACAATAACTTCGAAGTATCTCGAGCTACTGCGTCGGCATTCTGGAGACGGCCTCCGGGTGACGGATAAGTTGCCAGGAAACTTTGTGAATTTGGGGCTGTTTGCAAGCTTATTTCCGCACGGGAGGATAATTAGTTGTCGCCGAGATCCGGTCGATATGGCGTTATCGATTTACTTTCAATACTTCGCCGACAAACATGACTACGCTTGGGACCTCGTGCACATCGCTTCACACTACGCTGAGTACGACCGTTTGATGCGGCATTGGCAAAGCCTGTTCCCGGAAATGATCATGGAAATTCATTATGCCGACACGGTTCGCGATGTTGAACGTGTCGCGCGCGATTTGATGGGGTTTTGTGAATTGCCGTGGGACGCACAGGTTTTGAATTTCTATGAAACGAAGCGTGATGTGAAAACTGCGAGTAGTTGGCAGGTGAGACAACCTATTTATAATCGATCGTTAGCGCGCTGGAAACACTATGAACATCACCTTAGTCCGCTACTTGAAGCGCTGAGCGCATTTCGTGCTTAGACGAATGCTTGAATACTCGGCTAGCCTTCACATGCGGATAACCCCAATCTTCGTTTGGCAAGCAAGCAGCGTTTTCACGCGTAATATTGAATTAGCGAATCAGCCACACGTCACAAGTTGAGTTCGAATATTCGAAATAGCTTAATCTCGATGCCGAGTCGTGTGGCCGCGGACCGAAGGTAATCTGCCTGCAAGGGCGTCGATTTTCGATGTCTAGCGCCTTTCATAAAATGAACTTTGTGCTGTCAGCGCAGTCTCGCAAGAGGCAGTTTATTTTGCAGCGCAGTGTACACAGTGCAAGAAAACCCGCGCCGAACTTTACGCGGCGTATAGTGCTAAGAATTACAATCGGCACGTTACGAACATGGACAAGATCTTTGATGTTCCTATGTGTGCATTCGCTTGCGTAAGCGCAGCAATGTCAGAATCACGAATAGAATCCCGTCCAATAGGGTATCCTGAATTTATTGCTTATAATTCATGCCCAAATATCTAGGTTCCGTCATTCATGATTTGTTATTTAACTACATCGAACAAGAAAAGCCGACTGGTTTGCATCCTGTTGTGGCTCGTCATTCCAGCTATGTTTTCGACGTCTGCGGCCGCACTCGATTTACTTCCCTCTATTTTCAAGAATACAAAGATCAACCGAAATATTTGGAAACAACAGGAACAATTTGTCGCATTAGCACCGCAATCTGACGGCGATGGGGGGCGGGTCCCACCGAATCAACACCCGGTAATTCTACAACTCGCCGATGCACAAGATGCGCTCAAGTCACTCGAACTTTGGGTCGAAGGCGGGTTGTTTCGCAACGAGGAAGCGGTCCCGGTATTGACCTCCGGTCAAGTCACGTCCTTGGTTCGTTATATGATTGAAGGCCTAGCGCAGGCAAAACCGGACGAAGATGTCGTCTTCGTTGTTCGAGGTTACGCTAAGGTAGCGCTAGACATTGCGAAGGAGAAAATGTGGACAGCTGGGCGCATTTTTTACAAAGACGACAAACTGAACCTTATCATCGGAACCTATCAGCTTAAGAAAGACCGCGGTGTGCGTCAGGCAGAGGGCGCCCACGGTGTATTAGACAATTACGCAGATCTTCATTTCGATCACGGAAATCGAGACGGTAGTGCTCGAATGCCCGGACGCATTGTCACAAGCCCCGGCGTGAGCTTAAACACGGAGCATAGTCGTGAACGACCCGACTGGGTCCAAATAGATGTCCTCGCGGCCGCGGAGGGTTACAGAGACTCCTTGGTCCCGGATGAAGACCGAAAGCGCGAAAAAAAGGTCAAACAGGAGGCAGCTAAACTGACGGTAGAGCGGCGCCAGATGCGCGAAGAAATGGCTCGTCTACGCAAGGAGCTTGAAGGCATTAAATCCGGAGCGGGGGGGCAAGTGCAAGGATTAGAAGAACGTTTGGCGACGCTTAAAGCACTCAAGGATAAGCAGTTAATTTCTGACGACGAATTTCATAGCCGTCGCCAAGCGATACTCGAGGAAATTTAGCTGCGATTTCGATCACTGCGGGAACTGCTTCTGAGTCGCAGCGTATCGTGTTGCCTCTTATCGTTTATCAACTGTAGCAATCGATTGCGATCGGATATCGTACCGGCCTGATCACTTTCTGCTGGGCATCAAATTTCAGTTATGCGCTCCGTTTATCCTGCTAGCAACGCGAACCGCGCCGAATCGCTTGATGTCGGTGACGGGCATGAGATTTATTTTGAGGAAGGCGGCAACCCTAATGGTATCCCGGTTGTTTTTCTGCACGGTGGACCAGGTGCTGGCTGTAAACCGAGTCACAGACAATTCTTTGCACCGGAGCGCTATCGCAGCGTATTAGTCGATCAGCGCGGCGCTGGGCGTTCCAAGCCATATGGTGGCACGCAGGCGAACTCCACCCAGCACTTGACAGCTGATCTTGAACGTATCCGCGAACATCTGGGGATCGATAAATGGGTGTTGTTCGGCGGTTCCTGGGGTGCGGCACTGGCACTGTATTATGCACAAACGTTTCCACAGAAAGTCCTAGGAATGATACTCAGAGGGTCGTTTCTGGCCCGTCGTCGGGACGTTGATTGGTTTTTTAGCGAAGGCGCGAATCGCCTATTACCGCGGGGTTGGGATACCTTTAAGAAAGTCGTTGGGGAGCCTCAGGATATGGTGAGCCACTTGCACGATACGGTTTTCGGCGATGATGACGATGCCGCTGAAGCAGTTGCACGCGCTTGGGCGCAATGGTCCGGGGAGGTCGTTTGTTACGCGATCGATAACGTTGGCGGGCAGGGAGAGGAAGCCCTCTCAAGCGTGATGGCGAAGGCGCGCCTGGAATTCCATTACGCAAAAAATGCCTATTTCATGCGTGAGAATCAATTACTCGAAGACGCCCATAAACTGCCGAATGTGCCCACCATCATCGTGCACGGGCAACGTGATCTCACCTGTACACCGGATGCCGCTTGGGCCTTGCATCAAGCGATATCCGGCTCTACTTTACGGATCTTGCGCACCGCAGGTCATTTATCGAGTGAATCCTTGATGACGGAAGCTTTATTAGATGCAGCAGACGAAATGGCTGAATGCGTGACTCCTGGGTAGGATCTTTTACTAATTCCCGAGCGAAAAATGGCATTGGCATCCGCAGCGCTAGCGCGTCCGAAGATAATGGGAATACTGAACGTTACCCCGGATAGTTTCTCCGACGGTGGAAAGTACCTTGATCTGGATAAGGCCATAGGACATGGCCGCAGAATGGTCGAGGAAGGCGCGTCGATTATTGACGTTGGCGGCGAGTCAAGTAGACCAGGATCTAAATCGGTGCCGGCACGCATTCAAATCGAAAGGGTTGTTCCAGTAATCGAGAATTTGAAACTAAGCCTAGGGGAACGGATTGAGTTGAGTGTTGATACTCGAGACCCCGAAGTCGCGTCACGAGCGCTCGCGGTGGGCGCCACAATCATCAATGACATTTCCGCCGGGCAGCACAACGAGATGCTGCACCTCGCCGCCGAGAACGACGTCAGTATTGTTTTAATGCACATGCAAGGGACGCCAACGACGATGCAGCAGCGGCCCCATTACGACGACGTCGTGAAAGAAATTTGCGAATTTTTTGCAGAAAGGATCCAGCAGGCTTGTAGCGCTGGGGTTAGCGCGGCGCGGGTAATTGTTGACCCTGGGATTGGCTTTGGCAAATTAGCGGAACACAATCTGCAAATCCTGCGAGGGCTGGAACAGATAGTTGAATTAGGCAGACCCGTTTTGCTTGGCACAAGTAGAAAAAGATTTTTATCCTCCATTTGCCAAGAACCCGTGTTCGAACAATTAGCCGCGGCGACGTGCGCGACAACAGTCTTGGGGGTTCTTGCTGGCATATCCATTTTTCGGGTACATGATGTGAGAGAGAATCGCCAGGCACTCGACGTCGCGTTAGCGACTTTAAACAGTTGAATACCCGTTCATCAGGTTCGCCGCATTTATGGCCGAATACTCCTATGGGGAAGCGGTAGGTTAGTATTCGTTTGTCGACGTGAAAACACTGCTGAGGGTAAGTCTAATAACGTCTGATCACGTCGCCGGCTGCTCGGTTGCGCAGTGTCGTTTCTACAATGTGATAGACAATGCGTCTGACCCACCGTACTGGGGCGAGTATTTCGAATAGATAGCCGCATCGATATTGGTCTCAGTTTGCGTGCGGCACTTTTAAATTCAATCGCGCGAAAAGGAAAATGCCATGGCAAAGGAGACGAAGACAGCGGACGACGTTTACAATGATAAGGAGATTGAAATGATGCTGGCGGACCAACTACCGAATTGGTCATATCGAGCTAAGTTCATCTGCCGCACGTTTCAGACAGCGGGCTGGAAAGGCACTTTGATGGTGGTCAACGCAATCGGACATCTTGCCGAAGTGGCCTGGCACCATCCCGACCTCAGCGTGTCCTTCGATCGTGTTGAGGTGAAATTAATGACCCATGATGCAAATGGCATCACAGCTAAGGATTTTGAACTGGCGCTGAAAATCGAAGAGTTCGTCATGTGGCGGCCCGGTTTAGAGCCTAGCAGCGCATTGGACGGAACGCCGGGTGACGCACGCTTCAGGTACTTAGTCTATGAAGAGAAATAAGGCCATCGGAACTCTACACTGAGGTGGGTTCGCCGATGTCCAGCGGACGAATCGACGGCGCTGTTGTGAGGCGATTGGCTAATCCCGCAACCACAGTCCGGACTTGCCGCCCGCCTTCTCCACCAAGCGAATGTCGGACATCGTCATACCGCGATCAACGGCTTTACACATGTCGTAAATCGTTAAAAGCGTAATCTGCACGGCTGTTAGCGCTTCCATTTCGACACCCGTTTGGCCGACGGTTTCTACCGTCGCGCGACACGAGACTTGGTTATCCTTTTCATTTATTTCACACTCGATGGCTACTTTCGTCAGCGCTAAAGGATGGCACAATGGAATGAGTTCAGCGGTGCGCTTCGCAGCCATGATCCCTGCAATTCTCGCAATACCGATGACGTCACCTTTCTTATGACCGCCACTGTGAATTAACTTCAAGGTCGCGGCATTCATCGAAATTTTTCCTTCAGCGACGGCGCGGCGTCGGGTCGAGGGCTTGTCGCCGACGTCCACCATATGTGCGCGACCGCTTTCGTCGAAATGGGTAAAATCAGACATATTTTCTCTAAATCATTGCGTCATGCGATAGAATCAGTTCCATTCGCGGGCGATATCGGAGTACTAAAGAGAAGTCATGAGCATCAAGGTTAAGTTATTCGCAAGTTTAGCGGAGTCCGTAGGACGGCGCGAGGCAACATTTGATTATTCTGACGGAATGACTGTTGGATCGTTGTGGGAAACCCTTAGCAAAGAATCGTCCGCGGCGCCGAGCGAAATATTGGCCGCTGTTAATATGGCGTATTGCGAGCTCGAAACGGAACTGCACGACGGTGACGAAGTGGCGTTTTTTCCGCCCGTCACTGGCGGCTGAGAGATGGCCGTAAAAGTTGTCAATCAGGCGTTCGATC
>JAQCEL010000026.1 GCA_027618655.1 Pseudomonadota bacterium
TGTTGCCCTTTGGGCACCGCGTCAGCTGGGCAGGCCGACAAACCGACCGCCTGGATAATGTCGATATCGTTGAGGTCGTCACCGATATAGGCGACTTGATCGAGGCGCAGATCGAGTTCCGCACACCACTCGTTGAGTACTTGAATCTTCGGCGCCTGACCGGCATACCAACGCTCTATTCCCATCATCTGTGCGCGCATTCCGATCAATTTGTCCGCGTAGCTATGGCTGATAATCGTCACCATCACGCCTTGATTGATGGCTAACTTGACGCCGAGTCCGTCCTTGCAATTGAATTTCCTAAACTGATCGCCGGATTCCATAATGTATATGCCGCCGTCAGTTAAGGTGCCGTCGACATCCAGGGCGATTAATTTAATATTTGAAGCGTCAATACTCATGCGGGCTAATCCGTTTTAAATGGGTTGCAGCTAAGGAACAGGATTCAAGTGCGTACCGCACCAAGTATTTACAGGGCTCGTAAACGGCAGACTCAAGCTCGGGTTAAACGACATTTTCAGATCAGTTCTGCGTCTATTTTTGGCTTCAGGTGATCCGAAAATTGCGCACGAATTGTAATCGAGTTTTTCACCTATAACGAAACGTATCGCGCCGCTTGCCAGACAAAGAGACATCGCTCGAGCGACTTCGATCCCCGGCGCAGCAATACGCGTTGGCTTTGCATTACAATACCGCGGAGCCATTGCATACGAATTCTGAGCATGCGAACCACACCATCACGACGAATTTCACTATCACTCATCGCGACCATGATGTTGCTACTGTCCGTGACCGTTCCAGCACAACCTGACAACACCACCCGCCTCGGCAAAGCTGTTTACAACAAAGCGAACTGCGTCGGGTGTCACAAATGGCATGGTGGAGGTGGTGGCGGATACGGCGGCGTCGCACTGTCGCTACGCGAAACGAAACTTGATGCGAACTCACTCTCCTTGGTTGTGAGATGTGGACGACCTGCGACGGGCATGCCTTATCACGATCGGAAAGCCTACGTCGGAGAAAATCGGGATTGTTATAACGTCACGAAAACCGAATTGGGCGACGCCATTCCGGCTCGCGCGCACTACTTTCTAAAAGATGCCGAAGTCGACGCGGTTGTCGAATACGTTATTCAACACGTGCAAGGAAAAGGTGTCCCGGATCATGCGGACTGTGTGGCTTTTTGGGGCCAGGACGCTAGACGTTGCCAGAACATGGCACAATGAATGACCAATCAGTGGGGGAAAGTTATTTGAAAATAATCGACCGCGCGCTAATGGTTTTCGCGTTGCTAACGATCAGCTTATCTGTGTCCGCGGCGAGCACGACTAACGAACGTTTGTTGAACTCGAGTAGCGAACCACAGAACTGGCTGCATCATCACGGCTCGTATAGCTCACAACGTTTTGCGAACCTGAAAGAAATTAATCGCACAAACGTAGCCAAGCTCAAAGTTGCATGGACCTATGCACTCGGCGGCACCACCGGCGGCGGAATTTGGCCAATCGCTGGTTTGGAATCAACACCGCTCGTCGAAGACGGTTTTATGTATGCGGTTGACGGCTGGGGGGTTGTGACGAAAATCGATGTGCACGGTGGCCGCTCAAAATTCGTCTGGCGAATGGATCCGGCAACCGACAAGGATTGGGCTGGTGAAATAGCCTGTTGTGGCGTGGACAATAAGGGTGTCGCACTATGGGAAAACCAAGTGCTGTCGCACACTTTGGATGGACGCCTCATCGCGACAAATAAAGACGACGGCGAAATAATTTGGGAAGCGGAACTAGCCGATCCCGCGATCGGTGAAACGATCACTGTGGCGCCGCTCATCGCAAAAGACATGGCGATAAGCGGCGTATCCGGCGGCGAATTCGGGATCCGCGGATGGATTGAAGCGACGGATCTTAAAACCGGTAAGCGGCGTTGGCGTCAGCATACGATCCCGGCGCCGGACGAACCTGGCAGCGATACCTGGAAGGATGATCACGAGGCATACAAAACTGGTGGGGGCGCGACCTGGGTTACTGGTTCTTACGATGCGAAACTCGATCTCATTTACTGGGGCGTCGGCAATCCCGGTCCGGATTGGGACCGAGAATACCGCCCTGGTGACAACTTGTACTCAAACAGCGCGATCGCGCTCGATCCAAGCAGCGGCGCGATCAAGTTTCACTTTCAATACACGCCGAACGATCCATTCGACTACGACGGCGTTAACGAACTCGTACTCGCAGATACCGAAATTGCTGGCCGCGAGATAAGTCTCATGCTGCACGCAGATCGCAACGGGTTTCTATACGCGCTTGATCGAACCAACGGCAGCTTCGTTTACGCCACGTCATTCGTTAAAGAACTCAATTGGACGGCCGGGATCCATCCCACAACGGGACGTCCGATAGACTACAACCCAGAAAGCAATATTCAAAACTATGCCGGCGTTGCCTCCAGTCGGAGCAAGCCGAAGTCAGGACTTCTATGCCCTGCCGCCATGGGCGGGAAAAATTGGACGCCGATGAGTTACAACCCTGCGCGAGCCATGCTGTATATCCCGGTTATCGAGAGCTGCCATGAGATCACAACAACCGAGGTTGCAGCAGGCGGAACCAGAGTCCCGCGTGAATGGTTCACCGCCGGCGGAATACGACAGACCCAGCGTATCACTGGCAGCCTCACTGCGATTGATGTGAAAACGGGGAAAGTTGCATTTAAAGCCGAATCCGAGTGGCCGTTACTAGGCGGCGTTTTGGCGACCGCGGGTGATCTCGTTTTCGCCGGACTACCTAATGGCGATGTGGTTGCTTACGACGCCGAAAACTTAACCGAGTTATGGCGCTTTCCAACTGGGTCAGGCATCAACGCACCCGTGATGAGCTACGCGGTCGATGGCAAGCAATTCGTTGCGATCGCCGTTGGCTTTGGTGGCACGATGCCGAAGTGGTGGATAGACGCGGTGCCCGGACTCGAAAATACGAACCCGAGTTCCATGATCTTTAGTTTCGCACTTGATTAGCAAGAAGCATTAAGACTTGCCTAGCCGCCTGTGGCGAGGAACCTTAAAAGCTAACGGAGGATTAAACAACGAATTCCCGCCGTTAGCTTGCAACGGGAACCGTACTACAGCGCTTGCTGCGCAGCCCATGCCGCACGCACATCATCCATCGTCAGGGTCGCCTGCACGTTGCCGCTGTCTTCCAGTATTTCGAGTACGTTGCGTTCACCGTCACAGCGCATGCTGTAGAACACAACTGCGCCTTCGGGACCGCCGCCCTCGCTGTGTGCATCGCCAGTAGTACCGCGGTAATAGCTTCCTGCGGGTCGCACTTCGCGGGTGCTGCCATCAGGTTCGTACATGCGTAATTCGCCCTGGATGATAAACATGTTGGTCTGCGCCAGATGATTATGCATCGTGACCGTCTTGTTGGGAGCGAAGCGTACGAGCAAATCGACGACGCTGCGCTCCTCGTCGAGATCGCATAGCGTCAGTTCAAGGTTTTCAATTCCAGCGAAAGGTTGCCAATTTATCGCATGGTCGTAGAGGTCAAAGCCGGGTTGTATCGGGAGGGGATTCGCGCTCATATTTCTGATCTCTTTAGGGTTGCCAAATCTAATTGTACGCGCTTCTTACTGGCTAGGCTCGCGCCGGCTAGATGCAGACCGATTGGCACCGGCAACTAGAACGAGGCTAGTTAGCAAGAACAAACATTCATTATAGATGCCTCGCGCGACCCCCAATGGGGCCGTGAGCAATTCCCTTGCGGAACCGATCTCGCATCTGCGTCGCAAAATGAGATGGCATCCCTACATGGTTTCTCGCGCGTTGCTCTTACGGATTTTGCTGATCATGGTGCTGGCGTTCAGCCAGGCGGCATTGATCGAACACGCGAGTGCACACATTACGCCGGATCTTAGTCATTGTGATCTGTGTCTTGGTTATGAGTCGGGTGCCTCGGCCTTAAACCCCGACGTACCTTTCACGAGCGCATTTGCCGCGGCCTCGATGCCAGCGCGTTCGCCAGTCAAAATTAACCTCCTCGCCCAGCCTTCCCACTATTTCCAATCACGTGCTGATCCTGTGTTCGCTTATTCGTTCTGAGCTGATTACTGGTTGGCCAGTTAGCTCTAGCCAACTATCGAACACATAAATGAAAGAGACCTACGATGCCTTTCAAGGCAGCGCATTGCGTACCGGTTTGGTGTGCGTGGTTGATATTGAACTTACCCGGCGTGGCTGTTGCCGAGGTTCAAGATGCGCCGATCAACCAACACGATGAAGTTAAGGAATTGCGCCTAGCGCTCGGTGCGCTGCGTGAAGAATACGCACAGCGGATCGCCGCACTGGGTCTTTTCGGGGACAGGGGTCTTTTCGGGGACAGTATATTCATTCGAGGCCACGCGCCGAGCGTCGCGCAGTGATCGCCAAATCCGGAGCGCGGCGCGCAGCGCCTTGGAGCACCCGACTAAGCAACTTAAATAGACTGTCCCCAGGCCAGTGTAGGCCGCGTCCCTTCCTTAGGCAGCGTCTCGCACTACCAGCGGCTTGGTGTCGATTTCATGCAATGCCGGTAGCACCTCCTTGGCGAACAAGCGCATGCTCTTTTCCGCTTCTTCAATTGGCATACTGCCGTACTTGAAGATGAAAGTGACCTCGTCGCAACCGAACTCTTGAGCAAGTTCATTGGTGCGCTTGATCACTTGCTCAGGCGTACCCCATGGATGCTCGTTGAAGAACCCCCGTCTAAACGGTTCCGCGTCTGCGCGCAGCGCGGACTGCGCGGCACCATAAGACTCATAGCCTTTGATTTTACCAAGATGATCGCCGAGCAATTCGTAGTGACGTAGCGCAGAATCAGAATACTCCACCATATAGCGTTCGGCGCCAGCACGCGCCTCCGCTTCAGTTTCAGCGACATAGGTCCAGAGCGCGAGCTTGGACTTGGTCGGCGCGTAACCCGCTTTGGCATGCAGCGTCGAATATTTTTTCGCAGTCTCCAGCGATAACCCGAGGCTTTGCGTCGGGATCACGAGCGGGCGAATATTGTGTTTGGCGATGATTTCAACAGTCTCATCGGTACCGCCAGCACACCATAAGTTACCGCTCAGGTCTCGATCCGGTTGCGGGCGCAACTTGAGACCCTTGATCTGGTAATGCTCACCGTCGAAATCACAGCGCCCAGTGGCGAGTAATTCACGCAACACGTGCAAGGACTCGTTAAAACGATCACGCGCCTCGGCTTGATCAACACCGAGACCAGCGTATTCGCGACGCCCAAGGCCGCGGCCTACACCGCAAATGATCTCGCGGTCGGGGCCCAGGAATGTATCGAGCATGTTGATATCCTCGGCAACGCGCACTGGATTGTGCCAGGGCAAAACCACCACCATGGTTGCGAGATCAATTTGCTTGGTAATTCCTGCAATGTAAGTCAAATACTGTAGCGGGTTCGTGACCATGGTATAGGGCGTGAAGTGATGTTCGATCGTCCATACGGTGTCGAAACCCGTTTCATCAGCGATGCGCGCGATGTTAATCTCCTCTAGAAAAACCTCGCGATCGGATTTCTGTGGCCGTGGCGCGACGGCTTCGCCGCGTTCCTCCGCTTCGTAACGATCCCAATCGGTGTAGTTCTGGTTGAATAACGTAGCGCCAATTCGCATGATAATTTTCTCCTCTGGGTTTCAATAATCGCGGCCGGCCCGGGGCCGAACTCGTCACATAGTCGTCAAAGCGTAGTCCACCGGCGTGTCGAAAGCGACGGCGAAACTTGATTGAGATCAAGCTTCTTTCGAGCGCCGGCGATTTACGGAACAGGGATCAGTCAAATTTTCAACGGCTTGGAAATTGCTTAGCATGCACCTCCCAATTATCGATGCCTGTGCTGGAGCACTCCACCCCTTATTATGGAACGCTCAGGGATCCAGTAAGGCGTGCAAGTAAGTTAAATATACTGTTCTCGAAAAACCGTGATCTGAAAACTACAAATAGCATTCGAGACCGCTTGGGATGAAAAACGGTCGCTAAAGGACTGCATCGACATGAAGGATATTCTTGAATTTATACTTAAGTATGTGCCGGCATACTTGAACGAGTTTATCGCTGTCGCCGTATCGCCCTGGCAGTTTATGGCAACTCGCAATCGCGAGAATATAAACCACAATCTGACCAATGCACTCGCATTTCTCGGCATCACTCTTTGCTTCGTTTGGTTACTACAAGCGCCATTGATCAATAAGGACGAGTTCTTCTCTCGCTTTGTTTCAGCAATTATTCACATGCTGATAATCGTTGTGGTTTTTTCTGCGCTTTTGCGCCTTTGCTGGAAAATCGTTGGCGGGAAAGCTGATTTCAAACCTTTTTTAATTACCTATTGTTACTTCACTGGTGTCGTCACCTTTATTTTCGTTATTTTTAAGTTGGTAGGCAGCGGATTGATAAAAATGAATGCGCCGGAGTTTTATCGACTCATAATGTCAAACGATAGAGCTCAAATAGAAGCCTTAAACGTATACGCGGACCATTATGTGATTATCGGTAGCCTGGTACAGCTTGGCGGCATTCTGGTTTCAATTATTTGGTTGGCAGCCGCTTGGGGCGCTTATCGGCAACTTAACCAGCTCTCAAAAACTAGGTCGGTAGTCGCCTACTTGCTATTTGTTCTGTTCTCTTCGCCGGTGTTGTCGGCGTTTTATTTCATCGCGGTGGCCCTGAATTGAGATCGGCACCTAGCCGTCAGGTGATGCAAAAAACTTAAGCGATACGGAGTTCTAACCCCGAGGATTTTCCGGAACGTCTACCTATAGAAACGCCGAGTGCCGTTCTTGAATAGCCACAATTGGCCCAACTCGACGCCCCGCGAGTTATAGTCCGTCACGGTGACGCTTTTTCCACGACAAACCAATGAGGATTCGCACTTCTGTGACAGCACATTTATCACAAGGCGACGAGCGGGGCCGACAGGTTAAGTCATCCGTTGTATCGCTCATTAAATCAAGGAGCATAAGGGTCCGAGTCACTCAATAACCTTATACTTCTTCACTTGGTCGAAATCGGATTCATTTATGCAGCTTAAAAGTACTCTTACATTCTCTATCGCAATGCTCGCGATGTTATCCGCAGGATGCGAAAAGTCTGGGCCTGCGGTTGAGCTAACCCAGGGACCCACTGCGGATTGGCCCGCATGGGGTGGTGCACCTGGCGGTGGGCATTACTCACCGCTGGCGCAGATTACTGCCGAGAATGTTGACTCGCTGGAAATCGCATGGGTCCATCGTTCAGGAGACATGCGCCAGGGCCCCAGCATGCGTGACGAAGGTCTCGATCTACAAACAACATTGCCAAGCAGCTCGTTTCAAGCGACACCCATCGTTGTTGAAAAAACACTGTACTACTGCACGCCGTTTAATCGCGTTTTCGCGCTTGACCCTGAAACCGGCGCGGAACGTTGGATGTACGATCCCCAAGTGAACGTCGCGCAAAAGCAATTAACTCATTGTCGCGGCGTATCGAGTTGGATCGACCCGAACTTAGCACCTGGTAAATTTTGCCGACATCGTATTTTCGCTCCCACCGTGGATGCCAGGATTATTGCGTTAGATGGCGAGACCGGCCGACGCTGCGACGAATTTTCTTCTAAGGGCGAAATCGATCTGACGATTGGCATCGGCGAACATGGCAAACGCGAATACGCGGTTACAAGTCCACCCGCGATCGTTGGTGATACCTTAGTAACCGGTGCGTTTGTAATCGACGCGTGGGATGTCGATGTGCCAGCCGGTGTGGTGCGCGCATTTGATGTACGAACCGGTGCGTTGAAGTGGGCATGGAATCCCGTGGCCCCTGGCCGCAAACAAATCGATGCGGAAGGAAATTATGTTCGCGGCACCACCAATGTTTGGTCAGTCATATCCGTCGACAAGGAACTTAACCATGTTTACGTACCGACCGGTAACAGTTCGCCAGACTACTATGGCGGACAGCGTGAAGGTCATCTCGATCATTACTCAAGTTCGGTGGTGGCGCTCGACCTCGATACCGGGAAAGTGATCTGGCATGTGCCGACGGTGCATCATGATATCTGGGATTTCGACGTGCCAGCGCAACCGACTCTCGTCGACATCACGATCGACGGCAAGAAAATTCCGGCGCTAGTGCAAGTCACCAAGATGGGCTTGACCTGGATCCTCGATCGCCGCGACGGCAAGGCGATTTTTGGCGTTGAAGAGCGACCCGTGCCACAAGCCGGTCAAGTGGCCGGAGAATATCTTGCAGCGACACAACCTTTCCCGCTCAAGCCACCGCCGCTGCACCCGTTAAACTTCAGCGCCGATGATGCGTGGGGGATTACGTTTTGGGATCGCAACGCGTGTCGCGACAAGATCGAAAAATTAGATCACGGACCGATTTATACGCCTATTAGTGCCGCGGGAACGGTGCTGTATCCAGCCCCCATTGGCGGCAATAATTGGGGATCACCAGCCGTCGATCCTGAGCGCGGCATCATGGTTGCGAGTGATACGCATGCTGCGATGGTCGCCACATTGCGACCTCGAAATGCCTGTGGCCACTCTGGGCATGAGTTCCCGCAGACGGGCACCCCGTATTGCGTCGAAATCGATTTGCTCGCCTCCCCGCTTGGCGCGCCTTGTTCGCCTCCGCCGTGGGCGACGTTGGCGGCCGTCGACTTATCAAGTGGTGAAAAACTCTGGCAAGTACCGCTGGGAACTTTGGACAACAACATCCCCGTTATTGGACGCTTGTTCAAAGGCTCTCCAGGTTTCGGCGGGCCACTCGTGACGAAATCTGGATTGATATTTATTTCTGCCTCAGGCGACCATAACCTGCGGGTTTTCGATATCTCAAATGGGGAAGAACTCATAAAGTTCCCATTGCCTACCCAGGCCGCGTCAGTTCCCATGAGCTACCGCATCAATGAGAGCGGACGGCAGTTTGTCGTGCAAGCCGTTGGCGGGCACTGGACCGGCGATTCGGTGTCGGCGGATCACTTGATGGCGTTCGCTTTGAAAGCGAAGCCGCCGTCTGTGACGTCGACACCATAGCTCACGGGCAGTTATCAGCGGGCTCCGGCCGATCAGCTACGTGTCCGCGCGAACCGTGGCCGCCGATCGGTATCCGGAGAAGCCCAAGTTTTCACGCAGACTTGGACCGGCATAATCTTGATGAAACAGACCGCGCCGCTGTAGTTCCGGCACCACGAATGTCACGAAATCTTCATACGTTCCAGGAATGTGACTCGCGCCAATCACAAACCCGTCGCAAGCGCGTTCGCGGAACCATTGCTCTAAACCATCCGCGATGTCCGCAGCCGTACCAATGAAATTGGGTGCTTCCTTGATCGTGCCGCGCGCGCTGTACTCGATGAAGTCGGCAACGGTTGGATTTTTTTTACCGGATAGCTTTACGACTCTATCGCGGATCGCCAACAAGCCGCCAAAATCAGCTAGCTCCGCATCCGTGAACGCCTCGTCCATGTTTTTACGGGAGAAATCAAAGTTCAGCACTTCCGACAGCAAGGCTAAAGCATCGATAGGTTTCGCGAGTCTTTCTATTAAGGCCGCTTTGTCTCGTGCCTCGGCCTTGCTCTGACCAACAATGGGATAGATCAGCGGCGCAATGCGCAAGGAATTAGGATCCCGATTTTGCGCTTTAGCTTCGTCGTGCATTTGCTGATAAGCCGATTTTCCAAATTCGAGGTTGGGGAAAATCGCGAATATCAATTCGCCCCAACGCACCGCAAACTCACGGCCACGCCCGCTTTGTCCGGCTTGAATGATCACTGGATGCGTTTGTGGCGTTTGCGGCACCGTGAACGTGCCGTGTGATTCAAAGTATTTGCCGTGGTGTTCGAGCCGCCGGACCTTGCTCGAATCGGCGAATTGCCCCGTCGTTCTATTGATAACGAGCGCATCGCTATCCCAGGCACGCCAATGCCCTAACACGACGTCCATAAATTCGTCTGCTCGGTCGTAACGTCGATCATGCGCAATAGGCATCGCGCGTCCCATGTTTAAGGCTTCAGAATCATTTAGCGAGGTCACCACATTCCACGCCGCCCGCCCGCCGGTCATGTGGTCTAAAGTCGAAAATTGCCGTGCAACATGAAACGGTTCGAAATAACTCGTCGATAAGGTTCCACCTAAACCGATTCGCGATGTCACCGCGCCAATCGTCGCTAGGATGGGAATGGGATCCATTTTCACAACGCGCACGCCGTTCTCAATCGAGGCACTATGATCGGCTCCGTAGATGTCTGGTAACGCGAGACGATCGTCAAAAAACAGCAGTTGGAATTTACCGCGCTCTAGGGTTTTTCCGATGTGCTGATAATAGTCTGCGGTTAGAAAATCTTGACGCGCGAGCGGATGCCGCCAGGAGCCTGGATAGTTCGAACAGTTTTGCGCCTGAACGAACCCGATT
The DNA here is from genome assembly GCA_027618655.1 of Pseudomonadota bacterium. Lineage (GTDB taxonomy): Bacteria > Pseudomonadota > Gammaproteobacteria > UBA11873. Next base: position 10,433 of record JAQCEL010000026.1, read on the forward strand.
AACGCCATGTGCTTGTGCATCGCGACTTCTCTATTATCAATGCCCGACTTTCGCGGGCATTCGTGGTTGATGATGCTGCAGGTGTAGCTCGCGCATCGCGACTACATCAAGACCGTTCCTGGCGTTTTTTTTTGCCGGCGCCAACCTTGAATCCGCCTGCATAAAATTGCCTCGTGTTTCGCTTAGATGTCCTCAAAGTTGCCGTGACGTTCTTTACCAGAAGCGAAGCGCGCGGCGCCTTCGACCCCTTCTTTAGCCAACACCTCTTTGCCGCCGTAGAACTCGCCTTTCAATCCGTCTTCGATGCTCATGCCGCTATGCGCATACACGGACGCGCGATCGGCGCGCATACACGCTTGTGGAAAACGCGCGATCGATTGTGCCAGTTCCTCGGCTGCCTGGCGTGCCTCCCCAGGCGCAACCAATCTTTCGCATAAACCAATTTGCATACATTCTTCCGCAGGCACTTTACGGCCGGTCAGGATCATGTCGAGTGCGCGTCCACGGCCGACGATCCGCGATAATCGAATCGTTCCACCGTCGATTAACGGTACGCCCCAACGGCGACAGTAGACGCCCATGAAAGCATCGCGTGCCATAACCCGTATATCGCACCACAGCGCAATCTCCATGCCGCCAGCAACTGCTGGTCCTTCGATTGCTGCGATCACGGGCTTACCCAACGCTAGGCGCGTTGGCCCCATTGGGCCGCGCGGTGTGGCAGTCGTGCCGTCGATGAAATTCAACGGCGCGAGCGGATCATCGGTACCCACCAAAGTGCAGCATATTTTAAATCCCAGCCCGCACAGAACGCGCCACCCGCGCCCCACAACACCGCAACCGAGGCGCTGTCGTCGGCATCGAAATCGAGAAACGCTTGATGCAGGGCAACCGCGCTGTCCGGGTCCATCGCGTTCCGTACGGCATAGCGATCATGAATAATCGTTCTTACAGGTCCTGAGTCTTCAATCGAGATAGTCATCGTGGCCGCTCCAGTCAGTTAGTCGCTACAATGGCAGATATCATAACGTCAGGTAGACGTCGTGACCCTTGCAGGTGCGTAATTAATTATTTTCACGGTAATTCAAGGTGCGTAGCATTTTAAAACTTCCGCCGAAACCGGATCATTCGATCACTGCATGATTCTGCGATCACTATGCATCGAGCCCGCGTTCCTCATTTTGCCGATACATTCTCAAGTTTAAGCGACTAGTCAATGTCTGAAATTACGGAACTTCTACAAATGTATCGAGCGATGTGCCGCATCCGCAAAGTCGAAGAGCGACTCAGCGCTTTGCACAAAGCAGGCGACATCCCAGGATTCATTCACTCAAGCATGGGGCAGGAATCTGTCGCGGTGGGGATCAGCCGATATTTAACGGTGCGCGATACGATCGCGGTAACGCACCGTGGTCATGCCCAATCAATCGCTAAAGGCCTAGCGCTGAGCGCACTTTTCGCGGAGTTGATGGGTCGTGAAGCTGGGACTTGTCGCGGACTGGGTGGCTCGATGCATATCGCGGACTCCAGCATTGGACTGCTAGGCGCCAATGGAATTGTTGGCGGCAGCCTCCCGATCGCTGCTGGCAGCGCGCTCGCGCATAAACTTGATGGCGCTGGAAACCTTGCCGTTGCCTATTTCGGAGATGGTGCCTTAGCTGAGGGCATCTTTCACGAATGCATCAATCTGTGCGCGTTATGGTCGTTGCCGTGTTTGTTTCTGTGCGAAAACAACGGTTGGAGCGAATTTTCACCGTCGGACGAACAATTCAGTGGGGATCTCAAAAAATTTGCAGCGGCATTCAACGTCGCCTACCACTTCACTGAAGGTCTCGACGTGTCCGCCGTCACGCAGATGGCCGAACACATCATCGATGCCATTCGCACAACCAGTAAACCGCAAGTATTCGAAGTGTCGGTCGAACGCTTTCACGGCCACTATGAAGGAGACGCGCAAGCGTATCGCGATCCAGTCGAACTCGCGGCCGCGCGCGCACGCGATCCAATCGCACATCTACGCGAGCATCTGCTGGCATTCGGGATCGCCGCATCGATTCTGGCGCAAATAGATGTTGAGCTAACAGTCGAAATTGAAATTGCGGTTAACGTGGCTCGCGCGAGCCCAGTTCTATCGACGAACGACGCATTCGCAATGGTTTACGCATCGTGAGTAACGCAACCTCGATGACGTATGGCGAGGCTATTCGCGCGGCACTGCGCGATGCCATGTGCTCGGATGATCACGTGATATTAATGGGCGAAGATATTGGCGTCGCTGGCGGTCCGTTTGGCGTGACGTCCGGTCTACTTGGTGAGTTTGGCGATCAGCGAGTTCTCGACTTTCCAGTCTCCGAAGCCGCTTTGGTCGGTACCGCGTACGGTGCGGCGTTGTGCGGCTACAAACCCGTGGTCGAAATTATGTTCATGGACTTCGCGACCTTGGCGATGGATGCTATCGTCAATCAGGCCGCCAAGGCGCATTTCATGTTTGGCGGACAATTTAGTGTGCCGATGGTCCTGCGCATGGCGCACGGCGGCGACATCCATCTCGGCGCCCAACACGCTCAATGTCTCGAAGCGTGGTTCGCGCATATTCCAGGTCTCATCGTTGTGTGTCCGTCCGATGCCGCAGACGCTTACGATCTCATGCGCGCGGCGATCGAGAACCCAAATCCGGTCGTCTTCGTTGAGAACAAAACGCTTTACCGTACGACAAGTGCGCCACGTAATGCCGAGAACAAGGCCGAGTTGGGACGCGGCCGAATCGTGCTTAGCGGCAACGATATTAGCGTGGTGACTTACGGCGCGGGGGTGCAGTGGGCCAAGGACAGCGCCGCAAATCTCGCAGTCGATGGCATCGATATTGAAATTATCGATCTCCGCACGATTCAACCTTGGGACGAAGCCTTAGTCTTGAGGTCGCTTAGAAAAACCCACCGTATCGTGATCTGTCACGAGGCTGTCACTGGGTTTGGTGTCGGCGCAGAAATCGCAGCGCGCCTGGCAGATGTTGGTTTTTCCGATCTACGAGCGCCGATTCGGCGATTAGGCGCGGACCATATGCCTGCCGCCTATTCTCCAAAACTTGAGTCGCATTCCAGACCTGATTCCGAAAAACTTTGTCGGGCGATTAAGGAAGTCTTGAGCTATGCATGAGCGCGTTACACGGATGGTTTCGCAGTAGCCGAAAACTATTGCCGCTGACAGACAAGTGATAAACCCGCCGCTTAGATCACGGACCAAAGTCAGCTTCAAGGATCGTGAAGTCTGGTTGGCGTGATGTCGGCCAACCAGACAGATGCGCTGGAAATTGTAACGCCGCTTAAAGCAACTCCTCGGCAATAAAACGCGCCTCTTGCGGATTACTCACTGACACGATCATCGTACCAACCTGTTTACGCGCGGCGGCCGCTTTCCACAAGCTCAACTGCTCGCGAACGTGGCCGGGAGGTCCGACTAATGCGGTTTCATCGACGAGTCGATCAGGTACGGCCTCGGCAGCTGCGTCTTTCGCGCCGGCCAGAAATAAGTCCTGGATCTTTATCGCGGCTTCTTCATAGCCAGCCATCTTTGCGTAGTCGTTATAGAAATTTTTATTCCGAGCGCCCATGCCGCCGATGTACAAGGCCAAGCCACGTTTGATTTTCATTCGACAAGCAGCGATGTCATCACCCATCGACACTCGTACGAACGGCGCGACGTCAAAATTATCTAATGACTTTCCCTTGCCCGCTTTTTTAAATCCAGCCTGTATCGGTTCGTCAAACAAGTCGAATCGTTCTGGATTCATCCAGACCGGGAAAAAACCATCAGCGACTTCCGCAGCCATCGTCACGCCAGCGGGCGTAAACGACGCCGTATAGATCGGCAAATTCGGATCGCCGTGCAGAATACTCTTCAAAGGCTTGCCGAGGCCGGTGCTGCCCGGGCCGTTGTACGGAATTTGATAATGCTCGCCATTGTGGGTTAGCGGCTTTTCGCGAGCGAGGATCTTACGAATGATCTCAATGTACTCGCGGCTGCGCGCAAGCGGCTTACCGTAGGCGTTGCCATACCAACCTTCGACCACTTGCGGGCCGGACGGACCCACGCCGAGAATGAAACGGCCGCCGGACAACTGGTCTAAGGTCATCGCGGTCATCGCCATGTTCGTTGGCGTGCGCGCCGGGATCTGGCAGATCGCGGTGCCCGCCTTCAGTTTCGTCGTGCGCGCGAGGATCCAGGCTAATGGGGTAATCGCGTCCGCACCCCACGCTTCTGCAGACCATACTGAATCGAAGCCAGCCGCTTCGGCTTCCAAAATCAAATCCATAGGCAGCTCCACCTTGCCACCCGAATAACCGATCATTAAGCCCATTCTCATTATCTGCTTCCTTTAACTAAACATGCCGAGGTCAGGCAAATTACGCGCTTCGATTCAAGCTCGATTAGCGGAGCTGTTTGAGGATTTCACCAAAGCGCTCGATTTGCTCGAGAGACTCAGTTCGGGACGGGTAGTAGTGACCAGGATTAACTGGGTTACGCGTACGAATACATAGCCGGTCGGGATTCACTTTTTCCTTCATTTGGCCCATACGATCGACCCATTTTTGGGTATTACCGATGCACAGAAAATTTTTCTCTATTGTATTGAGCATCGTTTCGCCTTGAACGTCCGGCGAGAGTCCTTTGTCGGCATAAAAGCTCCATTCTTTTACCCAGCGGTGCCCGTGCTTTTCGCGAAGATCCGGTTCGTTCCCGATCCATCCTTCATAGCCAATGACAATTTCCCAATCTTTCTTGCCAAGTTCTGCCGCCCGCTCGCGCATCGTCTTTGCAGCTGGTCCTAATTCGTCGACGTGCGGCGGAAACCAGACACACCACCCTTCATAATTCAGCGCGCGTTCCATTGCCTTCGGCGCAAATGCCCCGATCCAAATCGGCGGGCGCGGACGCTGAAATGGTTTTGGTGTCATGCGTACGCCTTCATATTGATAGAATTCGCCGTTGTAATTGAACTCGTCTTCAGTCCAGGCGCCGACAATGCAATCCATGACTTCTTCGAAACGCTTGCCGCGTTTTTCGAACGGCACGCCAAAACAGCGAAAATAATCTTCGTGGTAGCCAACCCCGCTGCCGAATGAGAAGCGCCCACGACTCAAATTATCGATGGCCGCTAAGGCTTCGGCGAGATGCATAGGATCGTGGAACGTCGGTTGCATGACCGTACAGGCTAGGTGGACTCGCTTCGTTCGAGCAGCAAGCGCAGTGAGCAATGTGACGGTGTTCGGCCACCAGGTTTCCGGCCGCTGATGTCGTTCCGGGACCCAGACGTCATCGAACCCCACTTTTTCAGCCAGTTCGGCCTCGAGCAGGCAATGTTCCATCGCGTCAGCGACTTCGTCCGGTGTGGGTGCCACGGCTTGATTGTATTCACCAAAGTGGGTGTCAGTCATAAACGCGATTTTCACAACAAAACTCCTCGAACGGTTCAGTTAAGTGGATGGCTGGGAGGGCAATTGTAACGAGATCTTTGCCCGCCTTGGGCGGAACTGTTCGATGTCCGATCAAATCCGGTACGCGGCAGCATTCGTTGGGCTTTTTCGCGAAGAATACCGGCACAAAATTGACGGCATCTTTTGGCAGTCCTGTCGTTTATTGTATACACTGCCGAGTCACTGATTACGCAGTAGCGCAAATTGAGGAACCCCGTATGGCTGAAGCACTAAGCGAACGTAACGAAGTTCTTGTCAAGAACCTAAAACCCGCCGAATCAACCCCCGTGCCGACATTGCGCGAAATTATCGCTAAGCGCGATCAGCTGACCGAATCTACCGGCCATTATTACGGCGTTACGGAGCTGTCGCTGCGCGATTCTGATCCCATCAAATACGAACGCTTCTACGCCAAGATGCACTCTGCGGTGTTGGCAGCCCGCGAATCCGCGCGCTTTGTTGCAGCGAGTCCAGGCTCACGCGAAATGGGCGAATCGCTGTGGGGATTAGCGACTGCCGAAGGCGACACCTTGGCCGTCTCCTTGGGGTTTCTTTCCCACACGGCTATCTTGCCCGTGTCGATTCGGTATATGGCAAACAACGATTACGACGTCAACGACGGAATCGACGACGGTGACGTCTATGCAGTGAGCGACGGGTTAACGGGCGGCGTCCCACATCCAGGCGATTTCTATACCTACGTACCGATTGTCGTTGAAGGCGAAGTCGTCAGTTGGGCGGTCGGCATCAACCATCTCATGGAAAACGGCGCACCTGTCGCGGGTAGCTGGGCGACGTTTTCGGTCGATACGTTCATGGACGGACTCGTCTGTCCGCCGATGCGCACCGGCCGCAAACTGAAGCAAGAATCTTGGTGGAAAGCCATTTGGGAACGACGCACCCGCGCTGCCACGATGAATATTCTCGATGATAAAATGCGCCTCGCTGGCTGCGCCATGATCCATGAAGCGGTGCATAAGCTGATCGACGAATTCGGGATGGCTTACTACAAGCGCGCTATCCGGGAAGTCATTGAAGAAAGCCGTCGCATGATTCTAGATAACATGAAGGCGCTACTCGTGCCCGGCACCTACAACGGTTGCGCGTTTCGACTCGTGAGATACGAGGGTTTACAAAACGTTTGGTCACATGCGAACAAGAACACGCTAATTCACGTACGTGCGAGCGTGGAACCGAACGAAAATGGCTTACTTCTGGATACAGAAGGCAGTTCGAAATGGGGCTACCACTCGTATAACGCCACCCCAGGCGGCGCAGATTGCGCCGTGTTTCTTGGCATGATTAATTCGTTCTCCCACAACACGAAAGTTACCGCCGGTATCGAGTTGGCCGTGCAACGCCACTACCCTGTCGGCAGCATCTACAACCCGGATAACGAGTACGCGAGTAACGCTAATTTGTGGGCGCAAACGGTCGCGCTCAACAGCATTGGATTCAATGCGGTTTCGCGCGCAACGTATTCACGTGGTTACCTTGAAGAATCGTTCACCATTGACGGTAACTGGGGTGCATTCCAGGGCGCCGGGACGGCCAAAGACGGAACGAGTTATGGCTTTACGAACTTCGAATGGCTAGGCGGAACGGGTCGCGGCGCATGGTGTTACCGCGACGGCGAACCGTTAGTTTGGGCGGCGTGGTCGCAGATCGCGACAATCGGCGACGCTGAAGAATTCGAAAGTACAGTCCCGCCATTATTTTATCTGGGTCGCAAATTGCTGAAAGGCTACTTTGGCTACGGTAAATACCGTGGCGGCCCAGGCAATTCCGCAGTCCATTGGTGTGTGGAGCCTGGCCAACATTTGGCGCTTACGCGACCAAACGGCGGATTATCCTGTACGCCCTCGGTTGGACTCGGCATGAGTGGCGCGTACCCAGGACCTGGATCATTCATGATTTCGGCACGCGGAACTAACCTAGACGAGCTCATCAGCGAAGGCGAAACCCCACGCGATGCAACCGAGCTTTTGGCGATGATCGATGAGGGGCAATTGAAGGTCGAGAATCTTGAGATCTGGAAAACCGACTGTCCCGAACTCGCGCTAAAAAATAACGACCTATTTGTTGATGCGGCCGGTTCATCTGGCGGATGGGGCGATCCATTAGATCGAGACCCCATGCTTGTCATCGAAGATCTCAACACCGGCATGACCCCAAACTACAATTTCGTGCATGAAATGAACGGCGTCGTGGCAGTCCAGAATGACCAGGGCGAATGGCAACTTGATGAGCAAGCAACTGCTGAGAAGCGCATAGCGATTCGACGCGCGCGATTGGATGAATCACAAACGGCCGAATCTTGGTGGCACGCAGAACGTCAAAATGTCGTCACTAAGAACTTTAAAACTGAGATCCAAGAGATGTACGCGCAAAGCATCAGCTTCGAGAAGTTCAATCTCGAATTTTGCGGTTTCTGGCAGCTTGAAGCCGGTTATTCGCTTGAAGCAGTCGAATCATGAGCGAAGCAGAATTCGCGGTCAGTAAAGAGCTGATTAAGCAGCTGATCGACGGCACGATCGATGCTGAGCGTCTGCTGAAGATGGATCGTAAAGATAAGGCGCGCTTCTTCAACTATATCGCCGTGTTGCAAGAACGGGTTGCTTGGAGCGACCAGATCCTGCTGCGCCTCGGCGACAAGTTGTACATCGTGATCAACGACCAACGACAGCGGGTCGCGAAATGCGAATGCGGGCACGAACTTGGGGATTACCGCAAAAATTGGAAGCTCGCCTGTAAAATCCGAACGCGCCGAACCATTGAAGAGATGAGTCAGGTGTATGATCCGGCACCTGCTGTCCCCGAGCCCGGTTGGCAAGAAATACGTGAGTTCTTTTGCCCGTCGTGTGCAAGCCAACTCGCGGTAGAGGTCGTCGCCCCTGGCTATCCGATCGTATTTGAGATGTTGCCGGATTTAGACAAATTCTACGGTGAGTACCTCGGCGCCCCGCTACCAGACTCGGCGCCTGATTGGTATGAGGACCAAACTCACGCCGTAACGCGACAATGGGCGGAGAAGTCGGCGTAAGTTTTCGTGCTCAACTTCTTTTGCACTATGGCCCTCGAGCAATCTAGCGCCGTATCTCAGTAACAAAGACTTCGACGGCGTCTAGGCGTTGGATAACCACCGCGCACCGGTTCGTTAGATCCCTCACGGACCGACGACCCGCCGAATGTCACCAAGAATTTCATATAAGGACTCGATATGACCGAAGTAATCGCGGCCGCTGATAGTGATCGGCAATATATACTAGCGTTAGATGCGGGTGGCACCATGACTGATGCCATTCTCGTGAAACCGGACGGCACTTTCACGGTCGGTAAGTCTATCTCTAGGCGCGAGAACGAGCCCTTGAGTTATCGAGAATCGACGAGCGATGCGGCGGCCCAAATTGGTATGAGCGTCGAAGAAATCCATAGCCTGTGCGCGGCGGACATCTACTGCGGAACCGGCATGCTGAATACGATACTGACCGGCGATGGTCGTAAAGTGGGTCTACTCGTTACACGCGGATTCGAAGATATCACCGTAATGGAAGGCGGCCTTAGCTATCTCGGTCAAAGCCAAGCAGAGGCCTTGCACCAACAACTTCACAAGCACACGCGTCGCCTGGTGGAACCAAAAAATGTCCACGGCGTGAGTGAGCGGCTCGGCGGCGGCTGCTATCAAGGGAACATCCACTTGCCCGCCGGCGCCGAACTCATCCCATTGCACGAAGGCCAAGTGCGCAAAGGCGCCAATGCCCTCATCGACGCTGGGGTTGAGGTGATCGGCATACTGTTTTTGTACTCATTCGTCGACCCAATTCATGAACATCAGGCTAAGGCCATTTGCGAATCCGTCCTAAAAGAACGCAATGTTGACATCCCAGTGGTTTGCTCAGCCGACGTTGCGCCAGTATCCAAAGAAAATGGGCGGCTGAAAAGTTTGTTGTTTCAATGTTTCGCTGCCGAGCAAGTCCGAGAATCGTTACTCGCGGTCGAAACGCAGGCGCGCGAATACGGTTTTAAGGGGCGCTTGCTCACGTTGCTGTCCTACGGTGGCGCCGTCAACATGGAGTATCCGCGGCTCTACGAAACGATGATCTCTGGACCGATTGGCGGATTGATTGGAGCACAATTTATCGCCGAAAAACTAGATCTGAACAGCGTCGTTACCGCCGACATGGGCGGCACGAGTTTCGATGTCGGCTTAATTATCGATAAACGCATTGGCATTACCAAAAGCGCCGATTTGGCTGGGCATCGACTTGCACTGCCGATGGTAGAGCTTGATTCAGTGGGCAGCGGTGCTGGGTCGGTTGTCTACGTCGACGAATATAAACGACTGCATGTTGGCCCCGAAAGTGCGGGTGCCAAGGTCGGCATTTGTTTTAAATACGATCGACTCACAGTCACCGACATTAACGTGGCGCTCGGCTATGTCGACCCGGATTACTTTCTTGGCGGCCAAATGAAACTCGACCGCGAACGGGCTTTGGCAGCGCTTAAAGAGACGGTCGCGGTTCCCTTAGGACTGGACGTCTACGAGGCTGGTGCGGGGGTACTCGATATCGTGAACACTGAAATGAACGATTTGCTGCGCACCATGATCGCTTCCAAAGGCTATGACACGCATGACTTTACCCTGCTCTACTACGGCGGCGCGGGACCCGTGCATATGTATGGATTTGCCGAAGGCATCGAATTCGCCGACGTCATCACCCTCCCGTGGGCAGCCGGTTTTTCCGCGTTCGGCGCAGCGTGTGCCGAATACATGCATCGCTACGATCGCGGGTCTCGTCTGCTAATTCCGAACGGTATGTCAGAAGAAGGACTTACCGATGCAGCCACGCAAATTCGAACCGCGTGGCAAGACCTCGAACGCGACGCACGTGCAGAAATGGCTCTAGAAGGGGTCGACCCAGAAATGCTCAAGTTCCGTTATGGCGTATCCGCACGTTACATAGGCCAGTTGGAAAGCTTTGACACGGTTCTGCCGAACGGCGAGATGGAAGGTCCGTCCGGGATCGCGCGCATGATCGCTGCCTTTGAAGAGATGTATACGAAAATCTATCCTGCGGGCGCACGTTTCCCAGACGCAGGATATTCCCTAACGACGGTAAACCTCGAAGCGATTGCGCCCAAACCACAACCTTCACTGCCAGAGCATAAGCTTTCCGGCAAGCAACCTAGCGCAGAAGCTTATGTCGAAAGTCGCGATGTTTACCATAAAAATAAGTGGACAAAATTTTCCGTCTACGAAATGGCTGCGCTACAACCTGGTAATGAGATTCTCGGTCCGGCTATTATCAGAGATCCAATGACCACCGTCGTCATACCACCGGCGCGCATGATGTCGATAGATGCACGACGGATCCTTCATTATCGATAACCTAAGGAAGCAACATCACCGTGAAACTCGCGACGTTCACTCACAATGGGAATACTAGAGTCGGCCGTGTTGAAGGCGACACCTTAATCGACTTGTCGGCGAGTGGCCTGCCCACAGAAATGAGCGCGCTACTCGCTGCCGGCGATTCAGCGATGTCGCGCGCGAAATTAGCGAGCGGAAAAGTTCTATCGATCAGCGACGTCGAATTACGCGCGCCGGTTTTGAGACCGCCGAAAATTCTTGCTATCGGGCTCAATTACAAAGACCACATCGAGGAAACCGGTCTCGCGACCCCGGAATTTCCGATGTTTTTTAACAAGCAATCCACCTCGGCCAACGGGCCTTATGCGCCTTGGCATATGCCGAAAGTATCCGACAAACTCGACTACGAAGGGGAGCTCGGTTTCATCATTGGCAAGCGTTGTCGCCATGTCCCGCGCGAGCGAGCCCACGAAGTGATCGCGGGTTACTGTGTGTGTAATGACGGCAGCGTTCGCGACTGGCAGATGCGTGCCCAGACCTTCACATTAGGTAAATCATTCGATACGCACTGCCCCTTTGGACCTTTTTTGGTAACCGCGGACGAAGTGGGCGATCCTCACGACCTCGATCTCAAAACTTGGGTGAATGGCGAACTACGCCAGAATTCTAATACTAAACATCTTGTCTTTGATTGCTTCGAACAAATCGAGACATTGACTCAAGCGTTTACCTTGGAACCTGGCGATTTGATCCTGAGCGGGACACCGAGTGGCGTTGGAATTGGTTTCAAACCGAAACGCTTTCTTGAAGTCGGGGATGTGGTTCGGATCGAGATCCAGAACCTGGGCTACATTGAAAATACCGTGATCGCAGAGCCTGAAGGCTTCCTATCACAATAAGCATTGCGGCGATCAGGTTATGCATATAGGCGCAGCGTGAAGATTGAAGAACTGTTCACGGCTACGACCCATACCCATTAGGAAGGGATCTCTCATGCACGCATGGCAATTCGACGAATACGGTCACTACGACAATGTTTTAAAGTGGGTCGAGCGCCCAACGCCGAAAGTCGGCGACGGCGAGGCACTCATTGAAACGGTTGCCGTTTCGCTCAACTTCCCGGACCTCTTAATCACCCAGGGCATGTATCAAAATAAAGCGCCTTTGCCTGCTGTCCCTGGTGTCGAGGCGGTTGGCAAGGTTGTTGAAGTTGGTAGAGGAAGCAAGTTCAAACTCGGTGAACGCGCCGTCGGATTTATGCATAGCGGCGGCACCTTAGCGGACTACTTTATCGCCGCGAATGATTCGGCTTGGCCGGTTCCCGCGCACGTGAGTGACGTCCAGGCTGCGGGACTAAGCGTCACCTACGGCACCTCTTACTTTGGCTTAAAACATCGCGGCCAACTAGCGCCCGGAGAAGTATTGCTTGTTTTAGGCGCAGCCGGTGGCGTCGGCAGCGCCGCGATCCAACTCGGAAAAGTGTTCGGAGCGACCGTCATCGCGGCAGCTGGCAGTGCCGAGAAACTGGACATTTGTCGCAAACTCGGTGCCGATCACGTCATTAACTATAAAGACGAAGACGTCGTTGAAAAGGTCAAGGAATTTACTGACGGACGTGGCGCAGATGTCATTTACGACCCGATCGGCGGCGACCTGTTTGACCAGGTTAAGCGCTGCGTAAATTGGGAAGGACGCATTGTCATTATCGGGTTTGCGTCAGGACGCATTCCTTCGATCGAATGTAATCGGCTGCTATTGAAAAATATGTCAGTGGTCGGTCTTGCCTGGGGACAGTATCTAAGCCGCAATCCGGCAAAAGGCGAGGCGTGCCAAATGGCCCTCTACGATCTCCTGGCCGATGGTAAAATTGACCCACTCATTTATCGTGTCTTTGGTTTTGCCGACCTCCCTGCTGCTATGGCGTTAATGGAATCGCGCGAGCTCTACGGCAAAGTGGTCATTACGCGCTAAAATTTGCCGCATCTTCGATAGAGGAAACGTTCATGGCGCTCACTGGAAGTTGCTTATGCGGCGGCGTCAAATACGCGTTGCAAGGCCTGCCCATGATGTTGGAAAACTGCCATTGTTCGATGTGCCGGAAAGCGCACGGCGGTCCGTATACGACGTTCGCTAAAGTGTTGAAATCCGATTTCGCCTTCACGGCCGGCGAATCGCTCGTTGATCATTATCAGTCTTCAGCCGATGTGAAGCGCAGTTTTTGTAAAACATGTGGGGCAAAATTCACGTTCGATTGGGCGCAGGCCCCTAAACACTTATGGCTTGCGATTGGCACCTTGGACGACGATCTCGATATGCAACCTGCTTTCCACATCTTCGTCGCTTCCAAGGCCCCATGGTTCGAAATCCATGACACCTTACCGCAATACGACGCTTATCCTCCGAACATCGATTAAAGATTAACTGACGGAATAAGCTCAAATAAATTAACTTGGACTAAATTGCATGACTGCATCGCTTATCCATTATTTCGACTACAAGAGCCCCTATGCCTATTTAGCGCAAGATCAGTGTTACGAACTCGAATCTCGTTCAGCTGGTGCGATTGATTGGCGCCCCTACACTTTGGATATCCCAAGTTATCTCGGTTCAGCAGAACTTGATCATAGCGGGAAGGTCATCGCTCAATCGCGCAACGCGCACCAGTGGCGAAGAGTTAAGTACTCCTACATGGATTGCCGACGTGAAGCCAACCGCCACGGATTGACCTTGCGCGGACCGCGAAAGATTTTTGATAGCCGACTCGCACACATTGGCTTTCTTTTCGCAAAAATGCACGGAGACTGGCGTGCGTACCACAACGCGGTATTCGAACAATTCTGGCGACGAGAACTCGACATAGAAAAACTCGATGTCATTACACGAACGCTTCGCGAATCCGGCATTGATGAAGGAGGGTTCGAAACGTTTGCGACGACAACGGGACCCGAGCTACTTAACGATATTCAACGTGATGCGGAGTCACGTGGCGTCTTTGGGGTCCCGTCTTATTTAGTCGGTACAGAGCTATTCTGGGGCGCCGAACGCTTTGCGCTAGCCCGCGAAACAATCCAAGCACACGAATAGTAGGCCACACGTGCGCCGCTTGATACTCTCGGAAAAGACGCTTGAGCAATTAACAATTAAATAAGTCTTTCAAGCGCTTAACACTAAAAATGTGGTTGAAACTTCTAGCATGCGAGTCCAATATCTAGGCCAGATACCGGCTGTTGCCTGAGTATCCAGGGTCCGGCTTTAGTAGAAGTTTGTGAGTAGTTTTGAAGGCGCGACAATCAACTTGGTTGCTGCGTCTGCATTAGGTGTTTTCGTTCAACAATGCAATCTAAAATTTTTCCTGCAGCGCCCTCTCAATCTGCAACCTTAAGCTACTCGGCTCCGGGCCGAATTTGTCTGGCCTTATCCCCCGAATATCAATCGACTCGCACAAGCGTGCTGATTGTTTGGAAAAACTAATCCACGTCTGACATAAGGAGGTTTTCGAACGATGAATATCTATGTTGGTAACCTATCGTACGGTATGACCGAAGCGGATCTGCTTGCGGCATTTGAAGACCATGGCACGGTCGATTCAGCGAAAATTATTATGGACCGCGAAACGGGCCGTTCTAAGGGTTTTGGGTTTGTGGAAATGCCCGATGACAACGAAGGCAGAGCGGCCATTCAAGAACTGAATGATGCAATGGTGAGCGGGCGTCCCCTCAAAGTAAATGAGGCGAAACCGCGTCGAGAAATGAACCAACGTACTGGATAAATTTGCTCGATGGCAGGGCCGGTGCCGTATGACGGAGGCTGTTAACTGAGCTTCTCCGTTGTCGGTTTCAATGACAGGTCATTTAATAACAGCGGCGGTTGGTAGAACTGCAGTCACCGTACGCCCTGCATGAATGACAATCAGCGTGGCTTGCCGTACCGCATCGCCAGAACGAGTTCTACTTTATCGCATGAAATCCGGTCCGCTACTGATCAGATCGCAGTTTGAAACGCTGTATCTTTCCAGTTGCGGTCTTCGGTAATTCGTTACAGAACTCGATCCATCGCGGATACTTCCATAACTCGGCCGCTTGCTTTACATGCTCTTGTAGAACGCCGACCAACTGCGTGCTTGCTTGCGCTGGATCTCTCAACACCACAAACGCCTTAGGCTTTATATTCCCGTGTTCATCCGGCTGCGCGACCACAGCCGCTTCTAGAACCGCAGGATGGGAAATTAGAATCGCTTCTACGTCGAACGGCGATACCCAGTTACCACCCGATTTGAACATATCGTCAGTGCGACCACAAAATCGATAGTAACCGTCGGCTTGCAAAAAATATTTGTCGCCCGTATAGGTCCATTCGCCGACAAACGTGCTGCGACTTCTGTCTAATTGGTTCCAGTAGCCGAGCGCGCTGGAGCGCCCTTTCACTACTAACTCGCCGATCTCGCCAAGATTAACGGCAGCACCGTGCTCGTCGACAAGTTTCACCGAATATCCCGGAACCGGAATGCCTGATGTCCCGTAGTGAACATCGTCTACCCGATTGCTTAAGAAAATATGCAACATTTCGGTCGAGCCGACGCCATCGATAACTGGCACACCAAACAATTCCTGCCAACGCCGGCCAATGTCTGCGGGTAAGGCTTCACCGGCCGACACACACAGGCGTAGACGTTTTGCACCACTTGCGCAATTGACGGAAGAGTCTGCAAGGATGGCGGCGTACAAGGTTGGCACGCCAAAATAAAGTGTGATCTGGTCTCGTTGCATTAACGCCATGACCATCGCGGGTGTCGGTCTCGCTGCTGTGAGTACAGTCGTTGCACCGACTGATAGTGGGAACGTCATGCCGTTGCCTAATCCGTAAGCGAAAAATAACTTCGCCGCGGAATAAACGATGTCTTCACTGTTGATGCCGAGCACGAGTTGCCCAAAGGTCTCGGCTGTGTAGACCAAGCTACTATGGACGTGTTGAACACCTTTGGCTTGCCCAGTCGAGCCAGATGAATAGAGCCAAAATGCTACATCGTCTGCGCAAGTTCCGGCACAGCGCAGTTCTGCTGACGTGTTTGCCATTAAATCCGATAAATTGAGTGCACCGTTGGACGAGTCTCCAGAGATCACAACGTGTTGCAGATAAGCGGGTGCATCCAGCGAGGTGCCAAGCGCGTCGATGAGGCTCGAACTAATTACTAAGGCTTGGGCTCGACAGTCCGTTAGGATGTAGCCGTAATGCTCACTCGTCAGCAAGGTATTAATCGGCACTGGAATTAGGCCGGCCTTAATCGCGCCCCAAAAAACCGCGAGAAAATCGATGCTGTCGCTCATGATCATGGCGACTCTCGATTCTGGCTGCAGGCCGAGTGCTTTGAGTGCATTACCCGCTCGGTTAACTCGGACACAGAGTTCACCGAATGAATAGCGGCCCTCATCGTCAATGATGGCAATTTTATCGAGCCGGTTCGCCTCGATATGGCTGTCAATGAAATAGCTTGCGGCGTTAAATGCGCGCGGCAGCGCCGACGTCTTAGGCAACTCCGCACCGACGTTCAATGAAACTTCCTACTAGTTTGCGTCATCCTCACCGATCCCATACGTATTCGTTTATTCAGTCATCAAGAAAGTCTGGAAAATCCCGCGATACGGACATCGTAAACTGTGCGGCGCGTTTTTCGAGAAAGCTATTCACACCTTCACGGGCATCGGCTCCGCTGCCAACGTAGTAAAGCGCCTTAGATTCCTTTTTAAAGGCATCTTCGGGGTTCGCAGAACCTAACATTTGCCAAAGAAGCTTGCGCACAATTGCCGCTGATACCGCACTCGTCTTATCAGCTATTGAGCGCGCAATTTCATGCGCACGCGGTAGCAAATCTTCTGGGGCCAGCAATTCACTGACTAAGCCACCTTCGAACGCCTCTTCGGCACTGAATACGCGTCCGGTTAGAAACCAATCAAGGGCTTTCGTGATACCGACTACTCGAGGTGCGAACCATGAGCTGCACGCATCCGGCGCGATCCCTCGTTGGACAAACACGAAGCCCATTTTCGATGCCGTACTCGCCAAGCGAAAATCGCACGGCAAGGTCATGGTCAAGCCGACACCGGTCGCCGGCCCATTGATCGCGGCGATGATGGGTTTGCGACAACGAAAGATTCGTTGCGTTAACTCCCCGCCACCATCACGATGCGTTTCCATACTTTGTGTTTCCGCGCGATCGAAGGTGCTGCCTCCAGCGCCAAGATCCGCACCGGCACAAAATCCTCGCCCCGCACCAGTGAGAATGACCACCCGCACAGCATCGTTAGCATCCGCTTCATCAAACGCCGCGAGCAGTTCGTTGTGCATCGTACGGTTATAGGCATTGAGAACTTGTGGACGATTGAGAACAATCGTCATCACCTTATTCTCAACGTTCGTCAATACTGTCGCTTCAGTCATGGGTATTACAGCTCCTTAGTCCTCGATCAACGGTTTTACTTCTTCGATCACTCGGCGGGTTTGCTCAAAGGTGTCTGTGTCCCCAGAGGTGACCGGAAATAGCACGAATTTTGACGCGCCCGCAGCCACATAATCACGCAATCGTTGGGTCAATTTAGCGGCATCGCCGATGCAAAATAAGGGATTCAGATCGATTTCCGAGCCGATACCTGCGCGTTGCAGAAATGGCGAATTCACGACAGCGTCGTCGTCTACGGAACCGATTCGAAAAGCGATCGAGGCACCATAATGGTCCTTATCAATTGTTCGTCCGACGACCGCTAACTCGGCTTTTATCATGCCGATAGTTTTCGCCACGTCCGCCGGGGTTGCAGCACCTCCGATCCAACCACTGCCAAGGCGCGCTGTACGCTTAGCCGCCGCTTCACTTGAGCCACCTATCCACAACGGAATGGGTTGCTGGATCGGCCGTGGGGCGATGGTTGCGTCTTTGTACTGGTAAAATCGGCCGTCAAAATCGACCGACTCTTCGCTCCAGAGCCGGGTCATCAGTTCGAACATTTCGTTGGCGATGGAACCGCGATGATCGGCGCTCTTACCCATAGCAGACCATTCAGCGGCGTTCGGATAACCAACGCCGAACATCGGTAGCAAGCGGCCGTTGCTTAGATAATCGATTGTGGCGCATTGTTTTGCTAACACCAACGGATCACGCAGCGGCGCGACGATGGCATTCATGCCGAATTTTATTTTCTCAGTGCAACCAGCCAAGGTCGCAAGCGCACTGAGCGACTCCAAATAACTGTCGGTGGAAACCAGTCGGTCTGATTGCCACATAGAATCAACACCACTCGCCTCCAAATATTCTGCCCACCGAAAATAGCTTCGCGGACTATCGAAGGGATAATTTGCTAGACCGAAACCCAGACGCACGCTCATACGCTTACTCCATAAAATACTGTGTGAGGGATGTTGATGGTTTTGCGATGCACTCGACTTAGAATTCCATCGGCGATTTGAAATATTGATCAAAAAATCGAATTCGGTGTTCGCGTAACACTGAATCGAATGCGGCGGCGATCGCCGGGTCGTTCTGTTCAAACAGGGGGCGCATGGGTTCCGGAACGGGAATTTTCTCCCATGACATTATTTCGACTAAGTTGGAGAAGGCCGTCCAATAGAAATCCATGGCGGTGGGCGTTTTACCAATAAAATA
>JAQCEL010000027.1 GCA_027618655.1 Pseudomonadota bacterium
GGGGGGGGGTAAAGGGAAAGCCGATCCTTCGACGTCTGCGTTAACACGATAGTAGATTTTGCGTTGGGTGACAATGATGGAAGTGGGACGCCGACGGCTGGTGATACTTTCACGGCCGTTGGTGGAATTTATCCTAAAGGTTCAGTTCCAGAAGGTGCGGCTCCGTTTGATGACTGTTCGGGCGTGGTAGCTGATCGAATCGGTACTTTTTATACCAATGGCCATTTTGTTCGACCGCTGGATCCAGCGGATCCGGCTGGACCAGGATTCCCGGGAGCTGCAGCAGATGATCTCGCGCTCGTCACGTGGCATTTTCTGATTGATGGAATAGGTTCTGTTGATACGATCGGACCCGTTAAAGCGGTAGCCGACGGTGGAAGCTATCCGCAGACCGTGGTCGGTGGTACGGGCCGATTTGAAGGATCGAAAGGAGAGGCGACAACGACTTCTCTTGGTGGTGGGGGGTTTCAATTCCAGATGAAGATCCCGAAGTAAGACCTTTGTTATAGGGCACCAGGGCGGCTGCGATAACCGCTCTGGTCCTGACACTCCTTAGCGATCGCTTCAACAATGCGCGCAGTATGGCGCCGTTGCCGAAATACGCACCCACAGACGGACCTGTCGATCTGAGATGTTAATTCGGCGCGAGTGCGACAATCGCTTTGCGAGTTGCGACGAGTCGATCTTCATTCACCGGGCTCACTGCAATGACGGGTACGTCTACACCGACATCGCGGAACGCTTGGAGCTGCGCATTACAGCGAGATGGATTCCCGAATACACACACGCTTTCGACCAGTTCGTCCGGGATTTGTTGGGCAGCTTCGGATCGACTGCCGGACTGTAATATTCTTTGTACTGCGTCCATTGCGGTCTTAAATCCTGCGCGTCGCCATTGTCGTCGATAGTTCGGTAGCGCGGCGAAAAATGCCAAGTTGTAGCGAGCCGCCGAACGCGCTTGTTCTTCATCGTTGCTGATGAACGTCGGGATGCTCAATACGCAGCCAAATGGTTCCGCCTCGCGGGCGTGCTCGATACGTGCTTCTAATGCGGCTTCATTCAATGTTAGAAGCGAAGAAAGGGGCGACAAAAACGGCATTATGCCGTCGCCGCAAGCCCCCGCTAACTTCGCACTCTCGACCGTGTTACTGGCAACGTAGACTGGCACTGGATAGCGCGATGCGGTCTGCTTAAGAAAGCCGCTGCCAGCGTTGCCGCGTAGGGCGTCTCTCACTGCGGTCGTGTAGTCGCCCAAGGCCTTGCGCGCATCGCCCATGTCGATATTTAGCGACGCGAGCATTGCACGATGGCTCATACCGAGACCTAGGATGAATCTTCCCTCGGACAACTCGGCCACGGTTCTCGAGCTTGACGCTGCGAGGAACGGATGGCGGAAAAAAATATTCGCGATATTCGTACCAGTAACGATCTGCTTGGTGCCAAGGGCAATGGCTTGGGCGCAGGCGATAGCATCGCCACGACCCTCATTGACGTAAATCGATTCGAAACCATGTGCCTCGGCTAATTGACCGATCTCGACGAATTCCTGAGGGGGTGCATCAGTGACAGTGGATAACACGATGCCAAGTCGTTTTACGGGTTGTGTACTCATGGCAGCCATTTTATAGGGATTTCATCTGACTTGTCTGCGCTCACGTAAGTGTCATTGCGCTCGATAGCGAGCCCGCTATTGTGCCGTCTAAACACGCTGTGCTATGAATACGCGCGGACCATTCCGCCAATAAAAATTCCGCACTAGGAGCTGCCCAATGAAATTCGGTACGATGCTTTACTCCACTGATTATGCGATGCGCCCAGACGAATTCGCTGTTGCTTGCGAAGAACGTGGCTTCGAATCCGTGTGGTACCCGGAGCACACCCACATTCCGGCGTCGCGGCGTACACCGTTTCCTGGTGGCGGCGATTTGCCAAAAGACTATTGGCACATGCACGATCCTTTTATCGCGTTAACGGCCGCCGCGATCGCAACTAAGACGATCAAGGTAGGTACCGGTGTTTGTCTTATCACCGAACGCGATCCGATTGTCACAGCCAAGGAAGTGGCGTCACTTGATATGTTGTCGAACGGCCGGTTCCTGTTCGGCATTGGCGCGGGTTGGAACGCTGAAGAAATGGAGAATCACGGCACGCAATTCGACGAACGTTGGAAAGTGCTCGAAGAACGCATCGAGGCAATGAAAGCTTGCTGGATGAACAATGACTCGGAGTATCACGGTAAATTTGTCGATTTCGGTCCTATCTGGTCGTGGCCTAAGCCGGTACAAAAGCCACACCCGCCGATCATCATGGGTGCGGCTTCGCCGTGGGGCCGCGAGCGGGTCGCACAATTTTGTGACGGTTGGGTGCCTTTGCCAGCTCAAATGAAGAACATCGCAGAAGACATCGCGGACCTTGAGCAACGTCTGATCAAACACGGACGCAAGTTGCGCGACATCGAGATTTCATTTTTCTGGGCGCCCAATGACGCGGACGAACTAAAACGTTATCGCGATCTTGGTGTGAACCGAGCAATTCTCGCGTGTCCTGCCGAGTCTAAGTCGGACACCTTGGCCTTACTCGATAAGCACGCGAAACTGATGCAAGCGGTTGCCGCGTAGTTGAAGTCTACTCAGCCGCGATTTGGCGGAGCGCACGTTCGAATACTTCAACGGGTTGGCCACCTTGAATGAGGTGCTGATCGTTGATAATCACGGACGGTACGGCCTGAATGCCCTGGTTGCGATAAAATTCCTGCGCTTGGCGAACATCGTCCGCAAACGCATTCGTTGTCAGGACTTCGGCAGCGCGCTCGGAATCTAGCCCAACTGACGCGGCGGCGCGGATCAAAACTCCGTGGTCGCCGGGATTTTCGCCTTCGGTGAAATGCAGATCAAATAAGGCGTGTTTCAGTTCGCTCTGAAGCCCTTCGAGTCCGGCCCAATGTAACAAGCGATGCGTGTCGAAGGTATTATAAATCCGCGTCCAACGATCCATGCGGAAAGTAAAACCGACGTCTGCTCCGCGCGCTCGAATCATCTCCTTGTTTTGTTCCGACTGTTCCCTAGTCGTCCCGTATTTTCCAGCTAGGTGTTCAAACAGCTCTTGCCCATCAGGGCCCATTTGCGGATTGAGCTCAAACGGTTGAAAATGCATTTCAACGTCGATTTCGGCTTTAACTTTGTCCAGTGCTTGTTCGAGAGCTCGCAGTCCAATAATGCACCATGGACAGGATACATCCGATACAAAATCTATTTTCATTCGGTTTGTCATTATCGAACTCCTAATTAAACGAGCCACGATCGTGCTGTCGTTCCGGTCCCCGGTCAAGCGATGCGCGATTGCCCGTTGGCTTGCTTGCAACCTCTAAACGCATTTCGTCGTCATCTCGGACATGCAAAAGCCGATTCAACTGTCGAACAAAGTCGCTTTAGTCACGGGCGCCTCGGCGGGGATCGGTCGCGCGTATTGTGAGTTCCTAGCCGCACGCGGCGCAATTATTGTCGCAGTTGCGCGACGCGAAGAGCGCTTGCTAGAACTACAAGTCTCGCTAGCAACGCGCTATCAAACTCGGGTTATACCGATACCCTGCGATTTGAGCGATCCAAACGCCTGTTTCCTGATCCGCCAAGCGCTTGATGCTGCTGGCCTCGAGATCGATGTGCTTGTGAACAACGCAGGTTACGGCGTACCCGGGAAATTTCTCATGAGCGAATGGCAACGCCATCGCGATTTCGAACAAGTGATGATCGGATCGGTAACGCAATTGTGTTACGAATTCCTACCCGCCATGATTGCGCGTCGGCAAGGGGTGATCATTAATGTCGCCTCGATTGCTGGTTTTCTGCCGGGCACCTCTGGGCATACGGCATATGCTGCCGTGAAGGCGTGGTTGATCAATTTTTCAGAATCCCTAGCGTTCGAGTACGAGAACGTTGGCATTCGAGTTTGCGTCGTGTGTCCAGGCTTCACGTACTCGGAGTTTCATGACGTAACGGGCACCCGAAAGCTTGTTGCCGCGTTGCCCGCCGTCATGTGGATGACGGCAGAGTCAGTCGTCGAACAAAGCATCGATGCGGTGAGTCGTGGGCATATCGTTTTTATTCCTGGATTCGTGAATCGGATGATCGTGCGCGCCGCACGCTGGATGCCACGCAGCCTGCTGTATTGGCTAGCTAGGCGAGAATCCCAGCGTTTTCGTAATTCCGCCGAATAGCTGATCGACGAGCGTTAGTTGCTGTCGAATCGATCGCCTCGCCGCACACCGTTGCCTCCCTCGCATACCCGCCACTGCAGGTCGCATGCTAATCTACGCTCAAGAGCACAACTAAATGAAATATCTAGGAGAGAAACATGATACTTGATTCATCCGTGACAGCTGTCATAACCGGCGGTGCGTCTGGCCTCGGAGAGGCAACTACGCGAGCACTCGCGGCCCGTGGCGTGAAGGTTGCAATCTTCGATTTCAACGAAGAAAAAGGCGAGGCCGTCGCGAAAGAGTTAGGCGGCGTATTTTGTAAAGTCGATGTAACCTCTGAGGCGCAGGTCGATGCGGGATTTGCGAAAGCGCGCGCTGCGGTGGGTCAAGAACGAATATTGATCAACTGCGCCGGGACTGGCGACGCGTTTAAAACGGCCGGAAGAGATAAGAAAACGGGCGCAATCAGCCACTACCCCTTGGACAAGTTCGAACGCATTATCCAAATTAATTTGATCGGTACATTCCGCTGCATCGCGAAATCTGCAGCGGGCATGATGACTCTGGATCCGGTGAACGAGTACGGCGAACGCGGCGCGATGGTCAACACGGCCAGTGTGGCGGCTGAAGACGGACAAATCGGTCAAGCCGCATATTCTGCATCTAAGGCTGCCGTACTTGGTATGACCTTACCGATTGCACGCGATTTGATGAGTGAGGGGATCAGAGTCAATACGATTCTGCCAGGCATTTTCGAAACGCCATTGTTAGCGACACTGCCGGACAACGTGCGCGCGGCGCTCGCCGCATCCGTTCCGTTCCCGAAGCGCCTAGGCGTGCCGCCAGAGTATGCGCATCTCGCGATTGCGATGATCGAAAACGGTTATTTCAATGGCGAAAGCGTCCGACTCGATGGTGCCATTCGCATGGCCCCGCGTTAAAGGCATTCGAAAGCTACCGTCTTGAAGTTAGCTCGTTTCCAACACGGACGGGGTATTTCACTAGGCGCAGTAGATGTGTCCGCTGGGGTCGTCGCTGGTATTAAATCTTTTTCGACTAGCGGCGACCCTATGATCGACGTGATCCGTGGCACTGCCGATGGCGCGGATCTATCTTACGATGGCGAGCACTACCGACTCGCCGATGTGCGGTTGCTACCACCGATCGTACAACCGAGTAAAAATATTTTGTGTATCGGCAAAAATTATCTTGAGCACGCCGCGGAATTTGCGCGCAGCGGCTTCGATTCGTCGACAAACAATCAGACTGATGTGATCCCAGACGCACCGATAATTTTTTCTAAGGCACCCTGCACCATGGTTGGCGCGCACGAAAACATTGCGCCTCCTTGGGGCATTACGCAAAAGGTCGACTATGAAGGTGAACTAGGCGTCGTGATCGGCAAGGCGGGTCGATCGATTGCGTCGCGTGATGCTTACGCCCACGTGTGGGGATACACCGTCATCAACGATGTGACTGCACGCGACCTGCAGTCCGCCCACAAGCAATGGTTGCTTGGAAAATCGATCGACACGTTTTGTCCCATCGGACCCTGGATCGTCAGTGCGGATGAAGTGGAGCCAGAGAACCTGGAATTGCAATGTTGGGTGAACGGCGAATTGCGACAGAGTGCAAACACGCGCGATTTAATTTTCGATATCCCCGCGATAATCGCGTCCATATCCGCGAGCATGAGTTTAAGTCCGGGCGACATTATTGCGACTGGGACGCCGGCGGGTGTCGGCATTGGTTTCGATCCGCCGAAATTTTTGCAGCCCGGCGATAAGGTCAGAATCGCGATCGGCGGCCTCGGTGCACTAGAAAATACGGTTGTCTAAGGCATTGGCAGATTCGAGTACCAATATCATATTCGTCTGCAAAAGTTGCGACCACAATAAGCCGGTTAGTGTCGATCGACTGTCTGAAGGCGCCACGTTGACGCTTGCGATTAACGCGCATCTGGATGCGCACTCTAGCAACGCGATGACGCTGCAAAATGTCGGTTGCCTAGGCGGGTGTTTGAAGCCGTGCAATGTAGCGTTTCGCGGCGCCGAACGTTATTCGTTCAGGTTTAGTCGCCTCACTGCTGAGGATGTTGGTTCACTCGTGGAATTCGGTGCGCTCTATTGGAGTAAGCGCGACGGGGATGTGGACATTGCAGAGATCCCTGGATCCTTAGCGGCCAAACTGACAGTACACGTGCCACCGCGAAGACGGCCAGAATAACCGCTGGTCAGATGAAGCCCTGATTGCCGAGCAAGGCGACTAATTGATCAACGCACTGCTCGACCGATAGTTCGTGCGTCGGGAGCACAAGGTCAGGATTTTCAGGTGTTTCGTACGGCGTAGAAACGCCGGGAAAATTCGCGATTTCTCCAGCATCGGCTCGCGCATAATGTCCTTCAACGTCGCGTGCCCTACAGACTTCTATTGGAGCCGATAAGTGCACGACTAAGCAGTGGTCGTCGCCAAGCGCCTCGGTGGCGCGAAGGCGTACTGACGCATCCGGCGCAATGAGCCCGACGATACAAATCATCCCGGCATTGTTCATCAATTTTGCAAGCTCTACGGCGCGCCGTAAATTCTCCGAGCGATCATCGGCAGAAAAGCCGAGATCCCGGTTAATGCCGAGCCTTATATTCTCACCGTCAAGCACCGCGCAGGCACGACCTTGGTCGAATAAGCGACGCTCTAGGGCGTAACTGATGGTCGTTTTACCCGCGCCCGTTAGACCGGTGAGCAATAGCGTCACGGGACGCTGCCCAAAACGCGCGCTGCGTTCTTCGAGACTAACGTGACTTAGCTGTCCTTGTAAGGATTGCGCTTGTGGACTGTCATCCCAATGGTCATGACGGTCCGCGTCGTCCGCGCGGTCTTGGATCATGCCGGCACCAACAGTGACGTTGGTGATCCGATCAATAATAATAAATGCGCCAGTTGCGCGACTACGGCGGTAACCATCGTAGGCGATCGGCTTGGTCAATTTAACGGTGCAGCGGCCGATTTCGTTGAGTTTTAGTACCGGGGCATCTTTGCGATGCAAGGTATTGACGTCAACAACGTAGCGTAAGGTGCTGATGGTGCCGGTCACCGAATTAGTGGTGTGCTTAAACACGTACGTTTTACCAGGCACCATGGCGTCTTCCGCCATCCAGACGATCATGGCTTGAAAACGGTCATTAACGCGCGGCAGGTTGCCGGGTCGCACGATGAAGTCACCACGGCTAATATCGATTTCATCTTCCAAGGTCAACGTGATCGCGCTCGGTGCTACTGCTTCATCGAGAGAGCCGTCTTGTGTCACGATTTCTTTAACGCGGCTCGTTTTTCGCGAGGGTAGGACGAGTATTTCCTCGCCTTTGCGGATCGTTCCAGAACCGATGGTGCCGCAGTAGCCACGAAAATCGAGATTGGGTCGATTGACATATTGTACGGGCATGCGAAAGTCTTCGAGATTTCGATCCGAGCCGATGTACACGTTCTCCAAGAAATTCATCAAGGTTCGACCTTGATACCACGGCATCTTTTCTGTCGGGTCTACGACGTTGTCGCCCAAGAGCGCGGAGATCGGAATGAAATGCAAATCAGGTATGTCGAGGCGCGCGGCAAACTCTTGATAATCGGCTCGGATCTTGTCGTACGTGTTTTCGCTGTAGTCCACAAGATCCATTTTGTTGATCGCGACGAGGACGTGTTTGATGCCAAGCAATGACGTGATAAACGAATGCCGCCGGGTTTGCGTCATCACGCCGTGGCGTGCGTCGACTAAAATTATTGCGAGGTCGGCAGTTGAAGCGCCGGTCGCCATATTGCGCGTGTATTGTTCGTGGCCAGGGGTGTCCGCGATGATGAATTTACGTTTTGCAGTAGAGAAATATCGATAGGCGACATCAATCGTGATCCCTTGCTCGCGTTCCGCCTTCAAGCCGTCGGTGAGTAAGGCCGGGTCGAAATTGCCACCCGTTGTGCCGTGAATTTTGGAATCTTTGTGGAGCGTTGCGAGTTGATCTTCATAGATCATTTTCGAATCGTAGAGCAAACGCCCGATGAGCGTACTTTTTCCGTCGTCGACGCTGCCGCACGTAATGAAGCGCATTAACTCCTTGCGTTCATGTTGCGCGAGGTAAGCATTGATATCAGTAGCGATGAGATCGGATTGGTGTGACATAAGTTAGTTCGTCTGTGATTTCGCTGAACTGCGGCTCAATTAAAAATAGCCGCGACGCTTTTTCTCTTCCATGCCGGCGCCACCTTCGTCTTGATCGATCACGCGGCCTTGGCGTTCGGATGTCGTCGCGAGCAGCATTTCTTGAATAATCTCAGGCAAGGTCGTGGCATTCGATTCAACCGCGCCTGTGAGTGGGTAACAACCAAGTGTGCGGAAGCGAACCATCTTGGATTCGATCTTTTCATCGGCGCGGAGTTTCAAGCGATCGTCGTCGACCAGGGTAAGCACGCCATTACGTCGTACGACCGGTCGCGAGGCCGCGAAGTACAACGGCACGATTGGGATGTTTTCTAAATGAATGTATTGCCAGATATCCAGTTCGGTCCAATTCGATAGAGGAAATACGCGAATGCTCTCGCCTTTATTCACTTTCGAATTATATAAATTCCATAATTCGGGACGCTGGTTCTTCGGATCCCAGCGGTGATTGCCATCGCGGAACGAATAAACGCGTTCCTTGGCCCGTGATTTTTCTTCGTCGCGTCGAGCACCACCGAAGGCTGCATCGAACTGCCATTTGTCCAGGGCTTGCTTAAGCGCGTCGGTTTTCATCAACTCGGTATGTTTTTCGCTGTCTTGCCATGGGTCGATATTGTGTCGTAGACCTTCTTCGTTGGTGTGAACCAGCAGGTCCAGCCCTAAGGTCTGCCTAACGTATGTATCGCGAAATTTAATCATTTCCTGAAATTTCCACGTCGTATCGACGTGCAGTAGCGGAAACGGTAATTTGGCGGGAAAGAATGCCTTCTGGGCCAAATGCAGCATCACAGCAGAATCTTTGCCAACCGAGTACAGCATCACGGGTTTAGCAAATTCCGCAACAACTTCGCGGATGATATGGATGCTTTCGGCTTCGAGTTGTTTTAGGTGCGTTAAGGTATATGAGGGCATGTTTAGAAGGAGGGATCTCTTATGTCGCGACTGTTCTAGGTAGTTGTAACGCTTTGCAAATCGGCATGGCTCACGCCGATCTACCAGACCGTGGAGTATAGGGAATGCTCCCTAGCGCCTCAACGAGCTTGAGTGCTATTTGCGACCTAGGTGGCTTTCTTTATACAGTTAAGCATCCGGATGGGCTCAACACGCTCCAAACTTGCAATCGTGTGACCCGAGTAGCGCGTCCGACAATGCTAATCTTTTGCAGACAACTGATCGGAGAGACGTAATTGAGTGAAACACAACAAGCCAAAGCGATGGTCGCCTACGTTAATCCCTTGTCGCTGCGCGCCGGCGAGCGCATCGAACTCAAGGCATCCAGCCATCGGCCCGCAACGGCGAAGCTCGATTTAGTCAGAATCATTTGTGGCGATCCAACCCGTACAGGACCGGGGTTTAAGGAAATTGAAATCGACTCCTCATTGCCAGCGACGCTTGGCGTACCGCATCAACCAATAACACCTGGTTCATTCGGCGAGGTTGATCTCTGTGGCATTGAACTCTCTCGGCGCTTAGCGATCGAGGTACATGTCCGCGCTACTGCGCCGCACGCCTGGCAAACAGTTTTGTCCGTTAACGCAGCGAACGGCCAAGGCATCGAAGTACAGATCCGAGATGGACACTTCGCTTTATGCATTGCGTCGGGCCCGGCCATCAAATTGTCCGAGGAAATCGACCCGGCTAAATGGTATCGCTTAACGCTTGAAATCAGTTTCGCAGACCACGCCACGGTCGTATCTGAAGTCACCCCGCTTCCAACTCGCTCCCCAGGACGTGATTATTTAAGTTCAGGTCCGCATAAAATTCGAACATCGCTCGCCGTCCTGCCGCCCGGCGCACTACTTAATTGTCTATTCGCGGCGTCCATGAGTGGGGAGCGATTCGATGGCAGGATTTCGCACCCGACCATAAAGATCGACGACGTCACCTTGGAGTGGGACTTTAGCGAGGATATCTCTGGACGAAAGCTCTGTGAGGTGAGCAGTAACGAACGGCATGGGCTGATCTATCAGCTGCCCGCGCGCGCCGTGACTGGCCCGCAGTGGGACGGCATCTATCATGATTGGAAAAGTTGCCCGCAGCATTATGATGCCGTGCATTTTCATAGCGACGACCTATACGACGTCGATTGGAAGGTCTCGGCGTCGCTCGAATTACCGCGCGATCTTGCCAGTGGCATCTACGCATTTCGTTTAACCACGGATAGCGAGATTGAACGTACGCCATTTTTCGTACGCCCAGCGGCCAATATGCAGACCGCCGATATCGCCTTACTGATGCCTAGCTGTACCTATATGGCCTACGCGAATCATCGGATGCTAATTGAAGGTGCAAACTTCGTTGCCGCCCGCTCACGTCTACGGCCGGAGCACGAATACATCCGTGATCATCCAGAGATTGGCCCCTCCCTGTATGAGAAACATCGAGACGGCAGCGGCGTGATGTATAGTTCGCGCCACCGGCCCAACCTGCAATTGCGACCGGGCGCAGACGGGTGGAATTTCACACCTGATACAGACATCAACGCGTTCATGGAAACCTTAGAGCTGAATCATGATGTGATTGCCGACGAGGATTTGCACAGGGACGGAATTGCAGCACTTTCAACTTACAAAATTCTCGTGACCGGAAGTCACCCGGAGTATTGGTCGAGTGCGATGCTTGATGCATTGGAACAGTGGCTCAGAAATGGCGGTCGCTTACTGTATCTCGGTGGCAACGGGTTTTACTGGCGAGTCGCCTTTAGCGATGCGTGGCCAGGGGCCATCGAATTACGTCGTGCGGAAGACGGCGTGCGCAATTGGCAGGCTGAAACCGGCGAGTCTTATCATTCATTTAACGGTGAGTACGGCGGCATGTGGCGCCGCCTTGGTCGCGCACCTAACGAGCTTGTCGGCGTCGGATTTGCTGCCCAAGGATTTGAGCGTGCGATCGGCTATCGACGGAGTTCTGCGAGTTATGATCCACGTGTCGCGTGGATCTTCAATGGCGTTAACGAGCAAGACATCGGTATCTCAGGGCTTGGTGGTGGTGCTGCGGGTCAAGAAGTCGATAGCTACAACCCTGATTTAGGCTCGCCAGCGCACGCCGTAATTCTCGCCTCTGCGACTGAATTCGGGCCTGACATGAGCCGCACCAAGGAAGAACTACAAGCCTCAATCTTAGTGCCATTGCCTGATCCGGTCGTGCGTGCGGATATGGTCTTTTTTGAGACGCCGGCTGGCGGTGCCGTTTTTTCAGTCGGGTCGATTTCTTGGTTTGGCGCCTTGGCGCGCGATAACTACGACAATGATGTCGCCAAGATCACCCGGAATGTGCTGAGACGATTTCTCGATCCC
Source organism: Pseudomonadota bacterium (assembly GCA_027618655.1). GTDB lineage: Bacteria > Pseudomonadota > Gammaproteobacteria > UBA11873. The sequence goes on from JAQCEL010000027.1 coordinate 11,699, forward strand.
GAGGAATTTCTGGGTCCGTAAACAGTTTCAAGGAGCCAAAAAAAAGAACCGGGCTAAAGAGCCCGGTAAGTTCGAGGGGGTGGGGGTGTTGAGATTCAATGCCGACCGCGTGGGGTGCGGCGCGAGCACTGAATCAGAGGATTGGCGCTACTAGCCCAGTGGCGATTTGCACGCCGAGAAACGTAGTTGCAACAATAGCGAAGACGCTAGTGCCAATGGTTGCGAAATTAGTTTTGATGGTCGCCATAGACAATTCTCCTAACTTTCCAAAGAGACGAAATTGAGTCTGAATGCGTGGCGGAGTTCTTCTCTCCCATCAGCACTTATCAGGTGGCGCAATCTTAATGATCTCGGCCTAGGACCGATGTGTGATTTTCCACATTTCATTGGAAATAGGGTGTTCAGCAGCGACTTGGGCGAAAGATCAACAGGCCCTAGATACAGTCGCGCGTTGTCTTGGACTGCAAGGCAAGCCGCTAGTGCGGCGCAGATTTAGCTGCCGGAGAGGCTTTGGACCATCATTTCAAGTCGACTGATATCAGGAATTTGCAGCGTGCCGCGGGTTCGGGATAGCACCCCAGTGCGAACTAAGCGGCCGATTTCCTTCGTGACCGCTTCGCGCTGAGTGCTCACTCGACTGGCAAATTCCGCATGCGTAGGGGCCGGGGAGATGCAGGAAGCGTTATCGACGATCCCATGCGCGTGAGCGAGACGCAGTAGTTCTGCATGAATTCTGTTAGCGACACCAAGCGTTGATAATTCGACCACTCGGTCGCTTAGCGAGCGCACCATCGACGCCAGTTGGTTTAGGAGCTTTTCGCTAACGGGCGGAAAATTCGTCGCGATGGTCAGAAAATCCGACGCTTTGATGGTTCCAACGAAGACGTCGGTCGACGCGATAACTTCGGCCGAGCGCAGCGCGCCGTCGATGGCGGACAATTCTCCGAAGCATTCGCCGGCCACCTGGTCACGGAACTGAACTTCTTTGCCGTGCTTGGAATGGAAAATCACGCGCACGGTACCACTGATAATGAAGAAGACGTCCGTATGATTGTCTTTCTGCTCAACGATGTGAGATCCCGCGGGAAAGCGCGCGCCTTCGCAGAGTTGCGCGATTGAGCGACGCGCGTTTTCGTTTAAGCCACGAAATAAGTCGACTGCGAGCAGCGACTCGGCGGAGATCTGAGCGCGACTCGGTTTAGGCATTCGCTATGGGGCAAGGTTTAAGCATCGCGCTAGTCTATTTGACCAACTAGGGCTTAGCTACCGCGGCCCTACTCGGTGACACAGCTGAGCCTGCCCAGCTACTATTGCGGTTCACACTCAAAGTACCGGAGCAACACGCATGATTCCACGCACCATTTTTGACGACGGGCATGAGTCCTTCCGCGAAACCGTACGCCGTTTTATCGCGAAAGAAGTCGAGCCGCACTATGCGCAATGGGAAAAAGATGGGGTCGTTAGTCGCGAAGTATGGCTAGCTGCGGGAGCCGCCGGCATCTTGTGCACTTGGGTCCCGGAGGAGTATGGCGGAGCAGGTGCGGATTTTCTCTATAGTGCGATCGTCGTCGAAGAAATGGGACGCTCCGGATATGCCGGCGTCGCGTTTCATCTTCACTCCGATATCGTTGCCCCCTATATCCTTCACTACGGTACTGAAGAGCAAAAGAAAAAGTGGTTGCCGAAACTTGTATCTGGAGAAGTCATCTCAGCGATTGCGATGAGCGAACCGGCCGCAGGTTCCGATTTGCAAGGCATGAAAACGCACGCTAAGCGCGACGGCGACGAATATGTCATCAACGGGCAAAAAATATTTATCTCGAACGGGCAATTATCAGATTTGGTCATTCTTGCCTGTAAAACGGATCCGAGCGCGAAAGGCCGAGGCATTAGCCAGATTTTAATCGAACGCGACACGCCGGGTTTCATTCGCGGGAAAAATTTGCAGAAAGTTGGCTATCACGCGCAAGACACGTCGGAATTATTTTTCGATGACTGTCGCGTTCCAATCACCAACCTGCTCGGGGAAGAAGGCAAAGGATTCATCCAACTCGTACAACAACTCGCTCAAGAACGCTTGGTCGTCGCGCTTCGCTCTGCTGCAATCCTAGAGTCCGCTGTTGAATGGACAACGAAATACGTCAACGAAAGAGAAGCTTTTGGTAAAACGCTTGCCAGCTTTCAGAACACGCGTTTCAAGCTCGCCGAAATGAAAACGAAAGCGGTGGTAACGCGAAGTTTCATCGACGCCTGTCTCAGCCAACACATGACAGTAGGTCTCGATGCCAACGATGCGGCTATGGCGAAACTTCACAGCACCGAAACGATGTGCGAAGTGCTCGACGACTGCGTGCAGCTACATGGTGGCTATGGCTACATGTGGGAATATCCGATAGCTCGGGCATGGGCCGACAACCGTATGTCGCGGATCGCAGGCGGGTCGTCTGAGATCATGAAGGAAATCATCGGCCGAACACTGACGGACACGAAGTAGCGAGGCGAGGTAGAAACGCTTATCGACGCCGCCTTCGGGTAATCGCATCGATGTCGTGCTATCGACGACGGATCTGCAAAAACTTAATTAGCCAATATTCCAATAAAGGAGATTTACAATGCGAACGAAACGAATCGCAACCACGGCATGGACCGTGGGAGCGCTAGTTGCGATGCTAGCAGCCTGTAGATCTAAGCGCGATTAAACACTACGTTAGCTGCGTAGGAGTCGCTGCTCTGCGAGCAGTAATGCGAGGATCTGTTAGATACGCGGAGAAGAAGGCGACCGTTGGTGCCCGCCTTCTTCACGCGTCCCCGGTACCATCGTAGGCCCGGGATCGTAATTTAGGCTGCGCTGATGTTATCAGCGGCCAGCTTGCCGCGCTCAGTTACTACGTCGTAACTAATGCGTTGTCCTTCACTTAGTGTGCTCATGCCGGCACGTTCCAGTGCACTAACGTGTACAAACACATCAGTAGCACCATCTTCCGGTGAGATGAATCCAAAGCCCTTAGTTGGGTTGAAAAATTTAACTGTTCCGATAGCCATTATAAGGCCTCCATATCAAGAATTATCGCGCGCAAATCGGGCGCGTATACGAACAACTGAACGATAGTGGGTAGTCTTAGAACGAGAGGCCGGAAAACGGAGCACGAAGCGAAGAGGTAAGCCAAAACGAAAGTCGCTCGCGCATAGTGCGCGATGAATCTACTATTTGCAAGCTTTGGATCGATCGTTGCACGCAACTCACGGGGCTAAGCTGATCGAAGCCAATGACTACGTGAAACCTATTGTTAGAAGAAACGAATTGCTTGAATCGCGATTTACCACGCGGTTGTAAAATTTGACTGGCCCCCGCCATCGAATAAATATCCAGCGATTTGGCATGGCTGATCCGTGCGTAGATTCAACGCGCTGGGATCAGTATTTACGTGCAGGCTCATGCTTAGGCAGATTAAAATGATGTGGAATAACATCGCACAAATTCATACCCGAGGCGTGCAAATGACGTTTAAACTCGATCCGGAATTCGCAGCTCTATTTGCGCCATTCGCGGATGCGTTAGCATCAGCCCCTGCGCTCGTAGTGGGTGATATCGAATCGCGCCGCGTAACGTTCGAGGCGTTTCAGCGAAAAATGCACGATCAGCTGCCGATGCCGAACGATGTTGTGATCAAAGACTTCGAAGTCGTAACCCAAGATGGCGCTCGGCTTCTGTTGCGCTGGTATGCCAAAGAAGGCAGCTCACCTGGTTCAGCCGTGTACTACGCGCATGGCGGTGGGATGATATTGAGTAACGTTCCCATCTACGACCGCCCGGTCTCGCGTTACGTTTCAACCAGCGGCGTGCCGTTCTTATCAGTGGAGTACCGATATGCGCCCGAGTTTCCGCATCCAGTGCCGGTGGAAGACTGTTACACGGGCCTCGCCTGGCTGGTTGAACACGCGGATGAGTTGGGTGTCGACCCGACTCGAATCGCCGTTATGGGTGATAGTGGCGGCGGTGGCGTCGCCGCTGGCTTGGCGATTGTTACTCGCGACCGGCCAGGGCCAAAGCTTGCCAAGCAGATCCTTATCTATCCGATGCTGGACGATAGAAATTTAGAGCCCGATCCGAATCTCGTGCCCTTTATGCTGTGGTCCTACGAAGATAATTTGACCGGTTGGAGCGCGCTACTGGGTGAAGCAATCGGCAGTCCAAGCGCTAGCGAGTATGCGGCACCGGCTCGGTTGGCCGATCCAAGCGGTCTACCACCCGCCTACATAGAGGTTGGAGAACTCGACATTTTCCGGGATGAGGACGTCGAATACGCGCGGCGGCTGGCAGGTGCGGGAGTCAGTACTGAATTGCACGTCCACCCTGGTGTTCCGCATGCGTGGGAAGTATTCGCTCCGGCGATCAATGTGTCAGTGCGTGCTTACGCGGATCGTATTCGTACCATCCAGGATCTATAACGCTAGCCAGTCTAGCAACTCAGATTAGATCGCGAAGCGCATAACGGAAAAATTCGGTAGTGATTTCTGGATACGGTTGCATGATTGCGCTCGACGAAATACACAGGTTTGCATTGCTGCGATTAGTGATATTACGCGCCACGCTGGCGATGCTACCAATTGTATGTGTCGGACAAGCTAACGATAGCGAAATCGAGCGGCAATTAGTTGCAGCCGCGATCGAGCGAACCCATCATCAAGTGCGCTATGACGGCACCTATCGAACAATCGATTACCCGAATGGCGATGTTCCAGACGCGCTAGGTGTCTGCACGGATCTCGTGATCCGAAGTTACCGCAAGATAGGCATCGATTTGCAACAATTAGTGCACGAAGACATGCTGCGAAATTTCGCGCTATATCCGCAACACTGGGGCTTGCAACATCCTGATAGCAATATCGACCATCGTCGCGTACCTAACTTGCAAGTATTTTTTCGCCGCCACGGCGAGACCTTATCGCGAGATTTGAATTCGTTGTCTTATCAGCCCGGCGATATCGTGACGTGGATGTTGCCCGGGAACTTGCCGCATATTGGTATTGTGGTCAGTGAATTTGCAAAGCATTCTACGCGCAGACTCGTTGCACATAACATTGGCAGGGGGCCACAGATTGAGGACATGCTATTCGACTATGCCATTACGGGTCATTACCGCTATGACGGATTGCAACCACGTTAGTCAGCTGCAGGCGCTGTAACTTCTCGAATACGAGGATAAATCACAGCAAATGAATTTGCCGCGAGGTTCGACTTCAGATTGCGCAACCGCATTACTTCGGCCGCGTTTCGAAGAGCACAAACGTCGCCAAATTCTCCGCGCTATGCTACGGTCGTGCCGACAAATATAAGTGACCCAGAAGGAACAAAAGATGAAACTACACGATTGCAAAATGGCACCTAATCCGAGACGCGCGCGTATATTTCTGGCTGAGAAAGGCATTAATGTCGAAAAAGTTGAACATAGCATTCTTGCTGGTGAGACCTGCGGCGCGGCTTATTTGAAAATTAACTCGTGGGGAACGGTACCAGCGCTTGAACTCGACGACGGAACGGTGATCCGTGAAGCACCAGCAATATTTCGCTATATCGAGGCTGAACATCCGAGTCCGAATTTGCTTGGAACTAACCCAAAGGAAGCTGCCGAGATCGAATCTTGGGAACGCTTCGCGGAATTGCAGGGCATGGGTGCGATCGGCGAATTTTTTCGCAACCAAACAGAAGCACTCGCTGGACGCGGCTTACCTGGACCGTCGAAACTCGACTTAATCCCGGCCTTAGTAGAGCGAGGGAAAACACGCGCGGCTTGGTTTTACTCGCAGCTTGACGATCAGCTTGGAAAAACTGAGTACCTAGGTTCCAAGCAGTACAGTGTTGCGGATATCACGGCGCAATGCGCGGTTGATTTCGGGAACGCGGTATCGTTAGGGATCCCGGATAATTGTAAGAACGTGAAACGATGGCATAAAGCGGTGAGCGCTCGTGCGAGTGCTAGTGCCTAGTTAATCTAGCCGAACCGCGCTGTACTAGCAGCGCGGCGGCTTCCTTCACTACACAAGCTTACGCGGCGATTGTCTCCGATGTCTTCCAGCGCTTCAGCTCGGGGATCACTTGTTCGCCGAATGTCCGGATCGAATGCTCAGTGACTTCCCACGGCGTTCCCGCAAATCGCATGCACAATAGCAGATCGTAGTCGCCGAGCGCGTCGCGGCGAGTTTGAATCTTCTCCAAAATTTGCTCTGGCGTGCCCCAGGTTTGCGCGGCGAGGTAATCATTGGCAATGGCTTCTTGACCAGCCGCAGCTAACAGCTTCGCGGCTTCGCCGTATTCAGCATAACCTTCCATTTTCGAAAAATGGTCGCTCATCATTTCGTAGTGTTGCATCAAACTAACGAGATAACCCCGGACATGTCGATCGGCTGTTTCTGCCGCGCGATCCGAATTGGTGTCGCACACACAAAAATCGACGAAAAACGGAATTGGCGGCGCCGCGTTATGCATTTTTAGAAACTGCGCGGTATACGTATCCACTTCGTGCTTGTGGACCTCTAGCGGTTTGTATGCAAACTGCATCATCTTCAAGCCGAGGTTTGCCGCCTCGATAACAGAATCAAGTGACATAGCAACCTGGGCCGTGCGTCCTTTAAAACTTGTTTTCGGCCGAGGACGGATTTTCGCGCGTGGCTGTGTGTAATGCTTACCGCTGTGGGCTTCCATGACGCCTGTTTCCAAGGCCGCAAGGATCATTGGCGTGGCTTCATCGAAGCGTTCGCGAGATTCGTCCATCGCGACACCGGTCTGGGCGTACTCAAGTCGTGATAAGCCGCGACCGAGCCCAAGCACCAAGCGTCCGCCGCTGAGGTTGTCGAGGAGTGCGGCCTTTTCGGCGACTCGCAAGGGTTGCGAATTCCACGGCACGATAACGGCGCCGGTCATTAGTTTAATACGGGTTGTTTTGGCCGCAAGGTGTGCGAGATACACGAAATTATCCGGACAAGCGGCGTAATCTTCAAAGTGATGCTCGACCATCGAGACGATATCGAAGCCGACTTCTTCGGCGATTAAGGCTGCGGCGATCTCTTCTTCGTATACTTGCTCGTCCGTGATGCCGTCGTAACCAAAGCTTTGGGCAATTTGACAAAGGCCAATTTGGATCATGATTCACCTCGTAGGTTTGTGAGCGATCTGCTGGGCTATGTATTACACCTGAAGCATAGTCTTTCATCAAACCTCGTGCGAGCCAAATACGGAAGTAGTCAGTGCGATAGCCGTCGTGGTGTCGCTCGCGACACAAAAGAAATTATTGGTCGAGAACGATAGGTGGGGCGCGGTTCCGAATGCTTATTCGCTTATCACGGCGTCGACACGGGAACTTAGGGGAATGTAGTGGATTTGCGGAATTGTCGATGCCCGAGAATTTCAAGATCGCGTTAGTCTCGCAATCAAATCGAGCACCACGACCTAAAAGACGTTTAGTTACTCAGTAGCGCGCGGACTTGTTCGATTTCGTGTTTTGCTTCGTGAATAATATCGATACTTAGTTTTGGCGTGAGTCCGTTGCCAGCAAGTTTTCGAAATGCGGGAAGTTCGTCCATTCGTGGAATTTTTGGCATCAGTGGAGTGCCCATAAAGCTATGTAGCTGAGCAATGATCACCAAGTCTGCGTAATCCGCCTCGCCGGTTGAAGCGCGCAGCCAATCGTCGGCGAATTTCGTTGCTTGGATTAGGCTGCTCGGGAAATTCCATTTTTCCAAAATCAGGGCACCAACGCGTGACCGGTGCATTTCCAAAAACGTCTCGAGTGCAACCGGGTCGTCAGCGAGTTCAGGCGTACTGTGCGAGTACGACAGTAGCGGTAGGGCGCCAATGTCATGTAACAATCCGGCTAGCAGGGCTTGCTCTGGTTCAAGTGTTTTCGTTTTTACAGCGAGCACATAGCAAATTGATGCAACCTCAGTGCTATGTCGCCATAAAACGCCCATCCTCTTGTTCAGCAGCGGTGAATCCGTACTAAACAGTTCATTCATTGCAAAACTCGATACTAACTGGCGAGTCGTTTTGAGTCCCAGACGAACGACTGCCTTGTCGCAGCGATTCGTGGGCGCCTGGCCGCGATACAGCGGGCTATTAGCCGCCCGGATCAGTTTCGCCGCAATGGCCGGATCTGCATTGATAGTTCGCGCAAGATTCTCAACATTCGCGTCGTCGCGGTCAATCAGCTGGCAGACCTTCATGGCTATGGCCGGAAGACTTGGCAAAGACAATTTGCCACTCAACAAGTCACTGTGTTGGCGCCACAGTACGTCAGAGTTCAACTCATCATCGTCGCTCCCGAATTCTTCGACACCGTAGTGTGCTCCGGAGGCGATGTCAGCTAGATCGGCTAAGGTGGAAGTATCAATGCGCAGGTATTTAATCGGTGACTTCGCAATCGCTGTGTATTTGCGCGGTTTCAATTGGGCTAATGGGCGGCGTGCGAGTTCGCTGCCACCTTCAATCAGTTTTGTGGCACCGTCCATCGCAACGAGCTCGACGGTTCCCTCAATCAGGCAGATGGTCCAATCGTCGCTCGCGTCGCGCTCGAATAGACAAAACTTGGCGCTGGCATACTCCACCTTCGATTTCGACGACAAGACAATAATTTGGTCGTCTTGTAAATCGCAAAACGGTTCAAATCGTCGAATGACGTCTGGTGGGGTGAACGCGGATGCCGAGGCCTCCGGCGCGCGATGTTTGAGTTGAAGCATAGTGAGTTGTATCGGAACGGGGTTGACGAATCTTTAGGGCCAGTTCCTCGAAATCCGGAGCGACTTAAACGAGGCCAGAGCCGCATAATCATCGCGCTAGACTAAACCGAGTAGATATCAGATGCGCTAGCATGTTAGTTAGCTGATACTGTCGCGGTTACTTACGTCCATTGTTGGGATCAAGCGAGAATCCGTGATGCAAATGACTGAAACACCCAGCAAAATGCGCTGGCAGATAATTGCGCTGGTCTTTCTAATCTATATGTTGATGTTCATTGATCGCATCAACATCTCGATAGCAGCGAAATTCATCATGCCCGAGTACGGGCTCACTCAAGTTCAGTTCGGTTGGATTTTCAGTTCTTTCGTACTCGGCTACGCGCTTGCGCAGGTCCCCGGTGGCTGGCTTGGCGACCGCTACGGACCACGACGGATCATGACATGGGCGATAATCTGGTGGTCCTTCTTCACTGCGGTAACAGCGCTCGCGGGCGAATTATTTCTCGCCTCAGTCATCGGCGTCATGGGTTCGTTTGCATTCGTGAGAGGGCTCACGGGTCTCGGTGAAGCGGCCGCGCCACCGAATGGAAATCGCATCGTCGCGAATTGGGTAGCACCTCAGGAGCGGGCATTTGCGCTTGGATTAGCCATTAGCGGCACCTCGCTTGGAGCGGCATTAACGCCACCGCTCATTGTTTGGATCATGGTCACATGGGGATGGCGGGAAGCATTTTATATATCCGGTGCCGCAGGAATTGTGGTGGCTGCGCTCTGGTACTGGTTGAGTACGGATGGTCCGACTACGCATCCGCGGGTTAACGCCGCCGAGCTCGAATACATTCAGGCTGGCACCACGGAGCCAACCGAGACGGAACGACATGGACCCACGCCGTGGCGCAAGCTTCTCGGTGCTCGCGACTTATTGCTGCTCACCGCAGCTTACTTCGTGCTTGGCTACATCGTGTATTTTTATTTCGCGTGGTTTTATCTCTACTTAGTGGACGAGCGAGGGTTTTCGGTCAAGAGCGGGGGCTTTTATACGATGGCGCCATTCTTAACCTGCGCAGTAGCTGGTCCATTCGGTGGCTGGTTGAGCGATCGTCTATGTATTCAATATGGCAAGCGATTTGGTCGATGTGGGCTTGCGTTCGCCAGCATGATGGGCACAGGAATATTATTGCTAGTGGGTGCCGTGACCGAGAACGCAGTGATCGCAGTGGTGCTTTTGTCTCTCAGCTTAGGAACTCTGTATCTTTCTCTGTCGTCTTTTTGGGCTGTGACTATCGATCTCACGAGAACCTACGCTGGCACGGCGTCGGGGTTAATGAATATGGGCGGAAATTTAGGCGGGACTATTTCGCCAACCATTACGCCGTACATCGCACACAGTTACGACTGGGCGACGTCACTCTATGTCATGGGTATTTTGAGTATTCTCGGTGGTTTGTGTTGGTTAGGAATACATCCTGAGCGCGAGATTGATCTTAGCGATACGCAACTACAGAAAAGTTGACGCTAAGCGTTTTTTCCGTTGCGAATTGCTAACGTCAATCGCCTCGCGGTGTTGTGGAGTGATTCGAATCATCAAGTTTCGTGCCGTGCAAATCGGCGCCGCTTCGAGCTCAACATTCGATTTCCTTGTCTTAAACGCCGCTAATTTTGACTTGGCCATCGCTCCACGATTCAAGCCTATGCACAAGGGCGATATCGCGAGCTTCCCGAATTTGTCGAAGTAGCCGCTTGTTCAACCCTTCATCTCGTTCGGCGGCGATGATCGCTTTTAGGACCTGGTTAATATGCGGCGACGACTCCTTTCGCAATATTTTCAAGATTGGCATCGACTTCCGCATCCGGGCAACACGGCGAGAGTAATACGAGCCGCGCGCCAGCCTCGATATATTCATTCAAGCGCGCTTTGCAATCATCGGGATTGCCGGCCAAAGCGTATTTATGCACGAGTTCGCTGAAATCTTGGGCATATTGTTTGCTTAAAGTTGCAGCCGCCATGTCGACGGCCTTTTTGCGATCTTCGTGTACTGTGGTGAAGATAAACAATCCTGGTTTGAAGTCGGCAAGATCACGGCCGATTTCCTCGCCAAATTGTCTAATTTTCGTGATGCTTTCGGCGAGTTGCTCGGGCGTATACATATACGGCAACCAACCGTCGCCATAGCGTGCGGCGCGACGCATGGCGACGTCTTTGCGACCGGAGATCCAGATCGGTGGGCGCGGCTTTTGGATTGGCATCGGTTTAAGGCTGAAATCGTCTAATGTGGTGTAGCGACCGCTATACGTCACGTTGGTCCCAGACCAGACTCTTTCTAACACTTCCAGCGAATCGTCGGTACGTGATCCACGTTGTTTAACTGGGATGCCACAGGCGACAAATTCTTTCGGATACTCACCGCCGACCCCGACGCCAAGCATGAAGCGTCCATTTGACGCGGCATCCAGGGCCGCGCCCATTTTTGCTAACAAGGCCGGCGGATAGAGCGGCAATAATGTGATCGAGCTCATCAACTTAATCTTTTCCGTCGCGCCGGCGGCGACCGATAACGAGACGATGCCATTCGCCGTGTCGCCGTGGAACGTCACATGTTCTCCGCATGCGAGGATGTCGTAGCCGAGGGCCTCAATCCGCTTCGCCATGCGGGCCACATTAAAGGGTGAGCGAAGGGTCGTGCCAAATTGAATTTTGTCGTTGCTCATTAGTTCCTCACTGATTGCGGTTGATTAGCCGACGTGGCCGCAGCGCTTCGCTTCTTCGTCCATCACTACGGCAACGCGGCCGATAGCACGTCGCGACAGCACTTCGTCCATGGCCTCACGAAAATTCGGCAAGCTAAACGTCGCAGCGATTTCTGGTTTGATGCCACCGTCTTCAAACCAGCGAAATAGTTTATCCATGGTGGCGCGCATCAAAGCTTCGTATCGATATCGTTCATCCTTCGGCGACCATCCGAAGTACAAGCCCATGTTCAATCCGCAAACAGACAGATTTTTCACCAACAAGATATTGGCCGGGATCTGCGGAATGTCACCGCCGGCGAATCCTACGGGCATGATCCGTCCCTCTGGCGCCATACAACGCAGCGATTGATTAAATACCTCTCCGCCCACGGGATCGTAGACGCGGTCAACTCCGTCGCCTTTAGTAATGCGTAGGACGGCATCGCGAAAATCAGTTTCCGCGTAATTAATTAAATGGTCGGCGCCGTGCGCGGATGCGGCATCTAGTTTCGCTTGCGTGCTCGCCGTTGCGATCACAGTGGCACCGAGAATTTTACCGATCTCAACCGCCGCAAGACCGACGCCGCCACCGGCCCCGTGTACGAGTAATGTCTGCCCTGATTGCACGTCCAATAAGCGCGGCCAGGTTAACGCAGCGCACGTTGTTGCATAGGAATTCGTTAAGCCTACCGCGCGAGCGAATTCTAGGGAATCGGGCAGACTGAACGTGTTAACTTCCTTGGCGACGGCTTCCTGCGCAAGGCCACCCCAATCCAGAACGGTAACGACCCGATCACCGACCTTAAATCTATCCGCGTTAGATCCGACTTCCATGACGATGCCTGCGACTTCAGTGCCAGGCACAAACGGCAACGGCGGTTTGCGCTGGTACTTCCCTTGGACGACTAAACTCAGTGCAAAGCTGATACCAATGGCTTGGACCTTAATCTTTAGCTCGCGATCCCCCACTTGTGGAGACGCTTGCTCCGTCAATGCTAGCGAATCGAACGTTGTCCAGTCGGATACTAATACGGCTTGCATAGGTTCCTCAATTTATACCGATTGATCAGCGTTCAGGTCTTAGCGATCGATGCCTAGGATCGCCTTTCGTTATTCAATATTTTTCGTCAGTGCTGCGATGTTTACGCTATGACCAACCATTAAATCCTCGCGGGCCAAAAACGTCGGCTTCACGAACCACACGAGCATCGGCAAGACTATTAGCGACAAAACCATATTAATCAGCATCACCGCAACTAACAGCAATCCCATGTCGGCCATGAACTTTAAATCCGAGAGAAAATACCACGGCATGATCCCGATCAGCATAATGGTCGCGGTAAACATGATGGCTTTGCCGGTTGTCGTCAGTGCCGCGTTAATCGCCTTTTTGAGATCATGATTTCGCGCGCTGAATTCCTCGCAAATTCTCGACAAAAGATAGACGCCGTAATCGATACCGACGCCAACGCCAATGACGGCCACGATCCCTGCATTGATATCAAGACCAATGCCGAGTAAATGAATCGCGGCGACCAGCATTAGATTAGATAAATTGACCGGGATGAGCAGGATAAATGCAGCGACAAATGAGCGGTAGGCGAACGCGGCGATGAGTAACACGGCAAGATTTACCATGCCCATGATAATCCAGTGGTAGCGTTCAACGACGTTATTCACGGCTTGCTGCAACGCGATGACCCCAGTGCCGAGTCGCACGCGAAACTTTGGATGGTCAGCTCCGACCTCGGCGATTGCCCGTTCTGCATTAGCTAACGCGATATCAACCGTTTCTTGCTTGTTGTCTTTGTACCAAAGCGTCACGGTCGAATGCTGAAATAGGAAATCGGCGACGTGGCCGAAGTTCACGGTGTTGTTCCCTAAAGTAACTGCGAACGCGGCTGCGTAAATTGCTTCGCGCGACAGATCGAGTTCCTGCCACTTAGGATTACCACCTGAGAACAGCCGGTTAACTTCCTTCATATAGTCGGTAAACGTTAGCGTCGCGCGCGGCGGGAGATCGGGATCTGATTCGAGGATGCGTTGCAGCTTCGATGCGACTTCGACGACGCCGGGTGTTCGAGCAACGGGATTTTCTAGATCTTGTTCCTTGGCCTCGAGGATGATCTCCAAGGTATTCGTACCAGGAAAATGCGCGTTTATTGCTCGCACAGCCGTATTGAATTCGGACTCGTGCCAGAGCAAGTTGCTCCCTTCAACGGGGTTGCCAATTTTTACTTGCGTATTCAAATAGACTGCGAAAATGGCGACCATGGTTACGATCACTGCGGTGGTATTTGCAGCCTTGCCATAGGTCACAGATGCAATACGGTTAAGTAATTTTTCTTGGAGCTGATGGATGCCGCTAGAATTTTTGCTAGTCCCAACGATGGTCGCAATATTTTTAGGTACGGGTAGGTAAGACAGTAAGATTGAGCAAAGGAAAACGCCGGTCGGAATGATCCACAGCGCCCACATGCCGCAGAATATCGCATGGTTTTCCATCGACTTAATCGGTGCGATGGCGATGAATATGATCCCGCAGACATCGGTCAGAATGCCGAGAATCGACGGTGCCATCATGATTGCCATAGTGAGTTCCGCCGCCTTACGCCGATCGTTTATGTGCGTAAGGATTTCATAATAGCGCTCGGTGTATTGGACGCAGTGCGAAAATGAACGCGCAACCAGCAACAAGGGCACGATCATCAATAACGGCTCAATGGGTCGTCCCACCAAGCCGATGAAGCCGAATCCCCAAATGCCGGCGACCAAGGCGCATACGATGGGTGTGATCACGCCAGCGAGATTGCGCATGTAGAAGATTAAGGCGATCATCAAAGCGCCGACTGTCACAGCAAATATTTTGTAGGTTTGTTTTTGTAGTTTGTACACCCAACCCGTGAGCGCAGGTTGACCCGCCAGGTAGATTTCATGTTTGTCGTCGCGCGCTTCCTCAATTAAATTCTGCGCGAACGCGAATGCTTCACCGTAATCAATTTTGTCTAAGAAGGTCGCGAGAATTAATGTTGCGGTTTCATCACGTGATATAAAAAACGTGCGCGCGTTGGTCGAAACGCCTACTCGGCGCTTGAATTCTGCGACTTCTTCCGCGGTTTTAGGCGGTTCGTTGTCCATTAACGGCTGCGCGGTAATGCCGAATGGAGTGGCTTCTGCGTAACGTAGCTTTTCTGTTGCTATGGAAATAATCTGGTCGTGATCCATGGCCGGTGCGAGGTCGATGTCGCGAGTGATTTTCCAAACTTTCTGTAACGTGTCCGCGTGATAGATTTCGCCGTCTATACGCTTCACCATGATGGCAATTGTGAGCGGATTACCAAAATTTCGATGGTCAAAATAGACCTGCACGTAGGGATCGTCTTGGGGTAGGAGATCGTTGAATACTGTGCGGATATCTACTTTCGGAAAGCCCGTCATGAAATAAAGCGTGATGATCACGAACGCGACACTAACGGCCGCTCGGTATTTCATTATGAAGTGGGCTAAACGGAATCTCATTGTGTCGTCGTCCTTTTAAACCAAGCTACCGGCGCGCGTTGGCCGTTCACGTGCGAGCGCTAAAGCCCGATAAGCTTGGCGTACCGTTCTCGATGATAGAGGGCGTCGCCTAATATTTGCTGGACGACTCTCGCTCGCTTCAGAAACAAGCCGATATCTGCCGCGTCGGTCATCCCGATCCCACCATGCATTTGCACAGCTTCGTTCGTGACCAATTCGAGCATGTCGCAGGCTTTAGCTTTAGCGATACTTGCCAGCTGCGCAGATTCAGGACCATTAAGATCGATCTCTTCTAACGACGCATAGACCGATGATCGCGTTAATTCAATTTCGCAATACATTTCGGCAGCACGATGCTTCAAGGCCTGAAACGAACCGATTGGGGCGCCAAATTGTTCACGGACTTTGAGGTATTCGATCGTTCGATCGAAGGCTTCAACGCCGGTGCCAAGCATTTCTGCAGCGAGTGCCGCGCGTGCGCCGTCTAAGACGCGGTCGAGAACATTGAAAGCGTTACCAATCGTGCCTATCAGTTGTGCTTGGGTATTCGAAAATTCAATGTTCGCTGCGTTACGCCCGTCGACCAAGATGGTGCGCTTTCTATGGACACCAGCAGCATTAGCCTCAACGAGAAATAAACTCACACCGTCGCGATCGTCTATCTCACCGTGGTTGCGCGCAACGACGATGAGCTGATCGGCGACATGGCCATCAAGAACGAAAGTCTTCTTACCGTTTAAAATATAATTCGTGCCCTGCTGGACTGCGCGGGCGGCAATCTGGGTGGGTGCGTGGCGTGTGAATTCTTCATGGGCGAGGGCGAGCAACAGATCGCCGCTCGCGACTTTACTTAAAATGTCGGTCTGTTGCGTATTGTTACCTGCCAAGGCAATAATTTGTGCGCCGAGCAAGACGGTTGACACGAACGGTGAGGCGGCCAAGGTTCGCCCCGATTGCTCCATGATGATGCCGAGTGCCGCGTAGCCGAAACCAATTCCGCCGTGCGCTTCGTCGAGCAAAATTCCGGCCCAGCCCATGTCTGCCATGGCGCGCCATTTGTCGCGATCGAACCCTATGTGATCGATTTCATCGCGAAGTTTGCGTTGCACCGAAATCGGTAATTGGTCGCTAAAAAATCGGTTTGCTGTATCGCGCAGTAATTCCAGATCTTCTGAGTTAAGTTCGTTCATCGTTTAGTCCGGTAACCCTAGTACGCGTTTAGCAATGACGTTTAGCTGTACTTCTGAGGTTCCGCCTTCAATGGAATTCCCTTTTGAACGTAGCCACGAACGACACAAAGACAAGTCGAGATCGTCGAATTCGTCGCCTTCCCAACCGAGCCCGGCGCTGCCGGCGCATTTCATCAAAATTTCTAATTTCCGTTTGTTTTGCTCGGTACCGTAATACTTGAGCATGGAAGTGATGCCAGCGGCCGCGTCGCCGCCACTCATTGCGCGCTTGGATGTGAGCTCGAAGGCGCGATCGTTCATCAGTTGACGTGATACTAAATCGCGGAGCATCGGATCGTTAATGCGGCCGTTCGTGTCGCCAGCATAGTTGCGCGCCATGTCTTCGAGTGATGGCAGGCGGCTACCGCCGCGTGCACCGAGCTGCGAGATCATGCTGCGTTCGTGGCCGAGCAATTGCTTTGCGATGGCCCAACCGCCGTTCAGTTCACCGATACGCTGGGATTTCGGTACTTTGACGTTGTCAAAGAACATCTCGCAGAAGGCTGATGCGCCGCTAATCAATTTGATCGGTCGAACCTCTACGCCAGGACTCTTCATATCAAAGAGCAGAAAGCTGATCCCGGCGTGCTTCGTCGAAGTATCAGTACGAACTAAACAGAAAATCCAGTCCGCATGATGCGCGTAAGACGTCCACACTTTCTGGCCGTTGACGAGGTAGTGATCGCCCTTATCTTCGGCGCGTGTTTGCAGGCTGGCTAAATCGGAGCCAGCACCAGGTTCGCTATAACCTTGGCACCACCAAATCTCACC
>JAQCEL010000028.1 GCA_027618655.1 Pseudomonadota bacterium
GCCCTCAGACTCATACCCCATTGGAAATACGGCACCGCCTCCAGACTCATACCATGTTGGAATAGACTAAACCTTGCACGCAGGTTCGCTGTACTCTATTTTCGCTCGGCACGACTCAATTCTTAGGCTCTTCTATTCCCATCTAGTGCTTAGATCCACGCCAGGAACAGCAGTTGAATTTTATAAATGGAGAATTAACGATGATCGCATATACGATGCTTGGCACGAACGACTTGGTCCGCGCCGGCAAATTTTACGACGCACTTCTCGGCGAATTGGCCGCCAGCCGCGCGATGGAAAACGACCGCATGATTGCTTGGGCAACGGGGCCTGGACAATCCATGTTTTCCGTCGTTAAACCGCTTGACGAGAAACCAGCGACAGTTGGGAACGGCGTGATGATCGCGCTCGGCGCCGCCAATCCAGCAGCTGTCGATGCGTTACACGCGAAGGCGATGCAGCTCGGAGGCAAAGACGAAGGGGCACCCGGTGTGCGAGGCGACATGTTTTATATTGCCTACTGTCGCGACCTTGATGGCAATAAAATAAATTTCTTTTGCCCAAAAGACGCGTAACCTAGTCGGTTGTGATGGCCCCCGGCGCGACGTGAACTCGCAGCGCCGGGGGTTGCATCGACAGGATACGCATGGATTTCAACTCAACTAGAGAGGATCGATAAATCGAAATATGACCAGACGAAACTGAACTCATGAACACCTAAACAAGCGAATGATTCATGGCCCAAGCTTTTGACCAAGACAGTGCCAATAATCCCGTGACTAACGACCACCACGTCCCTGCAAGAATTGCGTTCCTGGATAGCCTGCTTTCCAGTGGTCTGGACAAAAAGACCAGCGACCCAAGCCTCTTGCGTCGTGTGACGCTCGTCAACATAGCGACTCTCGCCGGGATAGCAACCGCAAGCCTCGTTGGGGTTGTCTACATTTGGATCTCAAGCGTCCTATCGCAACTACATTTCGTGACCGCGATTGTCTATTTGGCGCTGTTCGTGCTTCTACGGATAAGCCACCAACCCGTATTATTCGCCCGGCTTGGGATCACCTGGCTGGCGATCCATTTGCTTCTCGTGTGTTGGCAGATCGGCGGTTTGCATAGCATCGCATTTAGCTGGCTTGCGATGCTGCCTATCTCAGCAGCAATACTCGTTGATACGCGGGATGCAAAATTTTGGCTCACAGCCGACATTGTATTTGCGTTCGGTTTTTATGCTGCGCCGGAACTTGGCCTTGAGCCACACAGTATCATTGAATCCAAGTTTCAAGATTTCGCAGCTTTATTGATTCACGTTACTTTTTTTGTCGTCACGGGGCTCCTGATGTCGGCTTGGTCATCACGCCATAGACGCTTAGAACATCAACTAAGTCTGAGTCTCGACAAAACAGCACAAGAAAATTTACTAGCCCGAGCGCTAGCTGATACCGCAATCGCAGCCAACGAAGGCGCAACCTTCCAAACGGCCGTTAAAGATTGCATGGTAGTTCTCTGCGACGCCCTCGGCTGGGAAGCTGCCCAACTGTGGATCAGAAACGATGACGGCACCATGCTACCGACCAGCATTACAACGTCGCTTTTCCCGGAATTTTCCATCTTATTTCCTACTCCTGATCAGGTCGCAGGCGAGAACCGTAATTATCTCCCTAGGATCGCCGCGGATACCAGACTCGAGATCCTACAAGTCGATTTGAGCGGTGACCGTCGAGCACAATCGGCTATCGATCTCGGTGTCCAATCAGTCTTTGTATGGCCACTTGCTATCGACGGTACAGTCGAAAATGTGCTTGAATTTTTTTCGCGAAAACCCGTAGCAATTGATGCGCGCGGCAAACGGCTGTTAGAACATGCGAGCTTACAATTGGGACACGTACGCGGGCGCGAACTCGCCCATCGGCAGATCGAGCAGCTCGCCTATTATGACGTCGTTACGGGACTACCCAACCGACATGCATTTGAACGACGCTTCAGCTCAATTCTCAAGTCTGCAGCGAAACGTCAACGTAAATTTGCTTTGATGTTTATCGACCTCGATGGTTTTAAGCGAGTTAACGACGCTTTCGGTCACGCGGCGGGAGATAAGCTACTAAACTTAGTGGCGGAAAAGCTCACTGACAATTTACGCGAGTCGGATTTTGCGATGCACTTAAGCAACCCGGGTTCGACGATGCTTGCGCGCCTCGGCGGCGATGAATTTACCATCGTGTTGCAGAATATTGATGGACCTCACGGCGCGCAGATTGTCGCGAACCGATTCCTTGAGCTTCTATCAAAACCGTTCGATGTAGAAGGTAATGAGGTTTTTATTTCGGCGAGTATCGGTATCGCTTTGTATCCGGATGACGGGGATAACGAAACCGATTTACTGCGCTTTGCCGATGCCGCGATGTATGAGGCTAAAACCGCAATGGGCAATCAGTATCGTTTTGCGACGCCTGCACTTAACGAAAGCGTTCAGCGGCGAATTTTGATGACCAACGAGTTACGCAAAGCGCTGGACACTGATATTCAGGTTCACTATGAACCCATTGCAGATGCAAAAAGCGGCTCCGTTTTAGGATTCGAGGCGCTCGCGCGTTGGCAGCACGCAGGCCAATGGATCCCGCCTGGTGAATTTATCCAACTCGCAGAAGACACCGGACTAATTCACAAACTTGGTGATAGCGTCATACGAGCAGCGTGCAAGACTATTGCTACTCACAATACGGCCCAGGGCTGCGAGCTTACTGTCTCTGTAAATGTTTCGCCGCACCAACTGCGTCAGGAACATTTCAGCGCAGTACTTGCCAACATACTCACCGATACGCGGTGTCAGCCTCAGTGGTTGATCCTCGAATTCACCGAGAGTGCGCTGCTTCGAGATGACCGAGCGTCACTCAAGATACTTGACGATTTGAAAGGGCTCGGTGTAAGTATCGCGATAGACGATTTTGGGACGGGCTACGCGGCGCTTTCCTATTTGCAGAAATTCCCACTGGATTGCGTGAAAATTGACCAGAGTTTCGTTCATCGAATCGACGGAAATTCTCAAAGCATAGCGATCGTGGACGCCATCATTAAGATGTCGCACGCGCTTAACCTAAACGTCATCGCCGAAGGTGTGGAAACCGCCGAGCAAGCCGCAACGCTACGATCTATTGGTTGCGACGCGCTGCAAGGCTTCCACATAGGGCGCGCTCAGTCGGATCTGCGAATGATCTAAGATCTTGTTTTGCCTGCGATATAACATTACGCAGCAACAGGTTCCTCTACGTTGTAAAGTTTGCGCGCGTTGCCCCATAGGATTTTCTGTCTAATTTCGTCGCTGCAAGATTCCAAACCCGTTTTGATACAGCTATGCACGTCGTCGCCGAACAAAGAAGTCGGATGCGGGAAATCCGTCTCAAACAA
This sequence comes from Pseudomonadota bacterium, assembly GCA_027618655.1. Taxonomy (GTDB): domain Bacteria; phylum Pseudomonadota; class Gammaproteobacteria; genus UBA11873. The sequence goes on from JAQCEL010000028.1 coordinate 3,403, forward strand.
AATATTGTCGACGCCAACGGCTTCGATAAGATGGCGCGGCGCGGTTTGTTCAAACCAATAACACGCGTAGACATTGCGTGCGAAATATTCCGAGGGCAATAGTTTCAGATCCGGTCGCTCATCACGTACCCGATTGCCCTTGAACTGATAGTCTAGAGCCTCGAGCACGAACGGTACCCAGCCGATACCGCTTTCTACTGAAACGAATTTTATGTCGGGGAAGCGAGCCAGTACGCCAGACATGAGCAGGTCGCAGAGTTGCGATCCATTATTCATGAAGAGGTTAACGGATAATTCGGCGAACGTGGCCATACGACCATAGGTTTGCATTTTTTCTTTACTTAAGCCGCCTTCCATATTGCCCGATCCGATGTGGAAGCTAACTGGCAAGTTGCACTCGACCGCCACAGCCCAAAGCGGATCCCAATGCGCATCACCCAATACGGGTTGCCCGTAGGACTGCGGTTCACCCGTGAACAAAATGCCGCGATGGCCAAGCTTTGCGCAGCGACGGACTTCTTTGACAGCGGCCTCAATGTCCCAAAACGGGGTCGAAGTGATCGGTAGCAAGCGTCGCGAGTCGGCTGACGCCCATTCTGTTTGCCAATCGTTGTAGGCCGAGACGCAGGCGATCATGAGTTCTGGATCGTTCAGGCGCAAAAATTGTTGCGCGCCGAACCCGCCTACATTGGGATAAAGCACCATGGCCCAAATGCCCATCTCATCCATGTATTTCAGTCGGGCATGCGCGTCGAACGCGCCAGGATGAATATCATCGTAACCCTTGGGCGGGCTCTTCATATCGCCGACACCCGCTGTGGCGGTCAGTCCGATTTGCACGACCTTTTTACCGCCGATCATCCACCAGTCGCGCCCGCGATCGTCGCGTTCCACGCGCGGTCCTAAGTCGCGCATTCGCGCCGGCAGGCGCTCAGTCCACACATCCGAAACTTCAGTCACGTGAGTATCAACGTCGATTATGGTGTAACCGTTCATGATTGCGTCCTTCTAGGTTTGCGCCTGATGATAGAAGCATACCCGGAATTACTGCAATAGTGACCGGCACAGCCTAATTTGCTGTCGCGGCCGGTATCCAATGGCGCCGCCGGATAGTTAGAGAAAATTTCGGGGCCCAATAAGCGACAGTTTGCGGGTGTAAATCGGCGCTCGGGCCCCGCAAGAGGGAGTAAATTGCTTAAAGCATTAGGCGGTCGCTGGTTCGCATCTACGACGCGAAACAAAACCCATTCCTGCCAATCCAGAGATTAACAAGGGAAGCGCGGCCGGGATCGGGACTGGCGCTGTTAATTCGACAACTAAGGTCGGGTTTTCGAAGTTTGCGTCCAAATCTTCCTTGGCAAGTATCAAGCCAATACCTGGCGCGTAGTACTTCAACTCATGGAAATCTGGGTCAAGCCGCGAACCCTCTAAGATTTGCACAACGTTGGTAAACGTAGTTGGTTTCGATTGAATCGAATGAAGGACTGCGCCCCGACGGTAACGGCTTGGCACCAACGAAGAGCAAATCGATTGAAGCAGGGCTGAAATGGCAATCGGTCGTGTACCCATTATCTGCCGATGCGGCGATTTTCGGTACGCGACAAACGAATGTGACAACCGACGCGCCCGGGGACCCGGGGGTTGAACTTCAGACCGGCGAGCAAGAAAGTATCGGCGCGGATGTCGAAGTTAAATTCGATCCGACATCGTAGCTATAACTGCGCGGTCACTACAATTACGTCGATGCGCAAATATTGAACGATGTGGTCATTAGCAATGGAACAACACCATTGAATGTCGTGAAGCATCAATTGGGGACTTTAGGCTTGGTCAGAATGAGTTTGTTCACGCCGCACGATCTATCGATCAGCTTGGCGTTAAATTACTTGAGTGAGCACCAAGGTAGCCTCGAACCAGACGAGCTTAACCTCAGGCTTCCCGGATACTTCACAGGCGACGTGTTCATTAGCTGGCGATACTCGAAACAATTACGGCTGGAATGCGGCGTCGAAAATTTTACCGATAAGAATTGCATTCAAGCTAGCCAAGCAGATGGTCTACATTTGTTTCCGGGCAACCCATTGCATATTCGCGGTCAAATCAATTTATCGTTTTAGCCCTGGTTGCCCTACGATTCACTGAGGCCGTGTTAATCTAACGCTCGGCACCGTGATCTGCGGTTTTGTAGAGTGGGTTTCATCTTGATTGCCCCTAGACTCCAAGCATTCGGGTTGCTCGTCGCCCTCGGCTGGCCTCCCGAGAATGTCTGGTCACTAGCAGCCTGTCGGACTTGGGCGATCGTAGCGAGCATGGTGGGAAAACGCGCCAAAAAATGTGCGATTTTGAGGAGCGTAGTGGTTCTAGGTAACGAGAAATCGCACGTTTTTGGGCCGTTGTCCCAGCAGCGCAGTAGATTGTTCCTAAGTCCGACAGGCTGCTCGAGAGCGAGCAGGCGATCGATGCATGTGCAGCGCCATTAACGGAGGTGCGCATAGGTGAAAAATTCGGATCGGCTGGCAAACCTGCGCGGTAGTTCAGATTCTATCCGTGCCGTAGCGAAAGAGTTGTTGGACGCGGCGCTGCGTGTTGAACCACAGACAACCTGCCCCGCGAGTTGCGGGGACAGTCATACAGAGGTGATCTATCGGGTCGCGCCGACGATGTTTCTAGACAGCTAACGGCAGCGTTCCGAATGCCTTAGCTTAGCGCAAACTACCAGCGAATCGCCGTTTGAATTTGCGGCGCAGCGCTTCACGACCCTGGATGAATTGAATAAATGGATGATGGATTTTGCGCGGGGTAAAGGCGCAGAGAGACGAGAGCTATATCGCTTGTGTGCGTCGAATTGCAGCCCCCGTTACACGTTTAGGATCCGCGGGTCGCATGAACTAGGATTTACCGTCGCCTCCGAAGTGCTGTATGGGCTGGCGCGAGATAAATCGGATACACACTATAGTCTGTCGAGTGCCGTGCAATTGCTTTGTCAAAACGATCGCTAAATTGAAAATTGATGAATGATACATGTCGAATTCCGTGATAACAGGCCCCAAAGTACCGCCAACGACGACGCAATATGGTGTGTGTTTACTACCCACTGATTTGATCGCCGCACCGGTTGATCTTGCGCGCGCGGCTGAACAACGCGAACTCGATGCGATGTTCTTCGCCGAAGGGAGCCACGTTCCGGTGAAACATACGAACAATGCCTATACCAGCAGCGCGGTCGTGCAACCATTCGCCAGAATGTATGATTCCATTACCGCACTGGCTGCTTGTGCGGCCGTCACTTCGAAGATAACGCTCGGGACAGGCGTCTGTCTGCTAACCGAAAGAGACCCAATCATTACGGCCAAGGCTATCGCTTCTCTCGATCAAATTTCTAACGGGCGGGTTATTTTCGGCGTCGCTGGTGGCTTCATACGTGAAGCCATTGAAAATCATGGTAGTTCGTTCAAGGATCGCTGGGCGATTGTGCGCGAGCGTGCGCTCGCGATCCAGACTATTTGGACTAACGAGGTGGCTGAATATCATGGCGAGTTCGTCGACTTCGGTCCGCTGTGGTCTTATCCGAAACCTCGACAAGTAGGCGGACCACCGCTGTATATTGGTTCCAATCACGGCAAGATTCCCGATAGGGTAGTGGATTATGCTGACGGATGGATGCCAATTTATGAACGCTATGCAGGCGATCCGGTTGAGGATCTACGGCGGGCGTGCGCCACAAAAAATCGTGATTTCGCCGAGCTAACGATCTACCTATTCGGCGTGCCACTTGATGAAAAAATAATAGAGGATTTCACAAAGCGTGGCGTGCACGGCTTCATCTTCCTCATTCCTTCTGAATCTGACCAGGTGATGAGTGAACTCGATAAAGTCGCAGCACTCGTCGAACGACTCCGCAACAACGGTTCCTCCTAGAAAACCACCATGAGCATTAACCTCGAAGAACTCGACTACCAACAAACCCCTATCGGTGAGTTGATTTTGCGGCGTCGCCGCTTTCCCATTCTTGGCGAACTTGACGTCTATGAAGTCATTTTGAACGATGAATTCTTGATGTCTAGCTTGTACACGGCCGGTGAAATCGCTCTATCGAAGCTCGGACTTAGCTACTCAGACGCAAGTTCGCTAGACGTCATCGTCGGCGGGCTCGGCCTCGGATATACGGCTGTTGCCGCGCTTGAAGATAGCCGAGTCAAGTCGCTGACGATTGTCGACGCACTCCCTACAGTGATTTCCTGGCACGAACGCGGTCTACTTCCTGTGAGCCATCGAATGAACGATGACGATCGCAGTCGCTATTTTTCGGCCAATTTCTTCGAACTGGCGCGAGACAACTTTTCAGCATTAAGTCCGCAACAGCCTGGTCGACGCTATCACGCGGTACTACTTGATATCGATCACTCGCCGAATCATCTGTTGCATCCGACGAACAAGTCGTTTTATGCGACAGAAGGCTTGATCCGATTACGCGATTGTCTGCATCCAAAAGGCGTGTTCGCGCTATGGTCAAACGATCCAATCGACCCGCCATTTACCATAAGACTTAGTGAAGTATTCGCCGACACATCTGCCGAAGTCGTGGCGGTCGATAATCCCATAACGGGTGAGACCGGCTACAACACCATATATCTCGCTCGAACTTAAAATGAATTGGATGTCCCTATTGTTGGCCAATCGCGCCTAGGAAAATAGCGAGCGGATCTGCCAGGTGGCCACTGCTAATCATCACCAATGAGTTGGAAACACACATTCTTGCAGCGCCTTGGCTGTGTGCCGAGGCAACGCGAGCGGGCGTTATGGATACAGGGCGACTCTTACGCGGCTTTCGAAAGCATCGGCTCAATCGCTCTCGAATTATCGAACTCTCAATCTCGTCTTAATATCATTTTCTCCTCGCGTAATGCGGATGTACGAACTGCACTCGCAGCGAAGTATCCTGAATATTTAGTGTGGACAGTGCCATTCGGTAATGCACTCTCGGCCGGCTTGTTCCTCGCACGAGCTAATGTTCGGACCGTTGTGGCTTTGGAAAACACGGCTTCGGTTTCCGAGTCACTGATCCATGAACTGAAGCGTCGCGCGATCGCGTTGGTTGGGCTTTGTGCACGCCATGATGCGGCTGCACCCCGGACTGAATTAGCGCGAGCGTTAGAAGTCGCGATAAAAGTTGGCGAGCCTTCAGTAACGAGTGAGCGAAAACTTGATCGCGCAGATGGATCGCAAGTTTGCTCGATCACAACGGCAGCTGCGATGCTCAGCGAAATGCTAGGCCGCGATATTAAAGCCCTGCGTGACGACATAGTTCCAAGCAACAGGTTCGCGGAATTCATTCTTAAACATTGCGAACGAGCACCGATACGCTGGCGCTTGCGACGCATCCGCGACATCGAAGGGCTTAGGGTCGCGCTCGCAAGGCCCGAGTCTATCCTATGTCTAGGCAACGGTCCGTCTAGCGAACACCCAGACATAGAAGGGCAAACGCACGACGCGTTGTTTCGCGTGAACCACAACTGGTTGAATCGCGGCTATTTATGTAAACCCGATATCGTATTCACAGGCGGCAAGCCCACAATGCGCGCGGTTTCCGGTGCGATATTCGGCCTGCACAATCCGGCCTGCGCCCGGCGTTTGGTCATGTCGCGCTTTTTTAAGCCATGGTGCAATGCGACACAATTCTTCGATGTGCCAGATTTGAACCCCTTGCTGCAGAGTTTTCCCTGGGGGACCCTGCGCCCTACGAATGGCGCAAGCATGCTCGCCGCAGCCGTGGCGCTGGAGCCGAGGCGCCTGATCGTGGGCGGTATCGATCTGTTTCAACATCCCTCTGGAAGTTACCCAGGCGACACCACAACGCCAAACGCATTTTCGCCAGCCCACGCGCGCGAGGCCGAAGTAGCATTCATACTCACATTATTCGACAGTTATGCCGGTGATCTCGTCATCATCGGAGACGTACTTCGAGCGCATTGGGAGCAACATCGTATGAGTCGCGACGCGATTTCGGGCAAGCGAATTCTCGTTGAATAGCCGACATTGATATAAATTCCGAACGCCGAATTATACAATCGGCGTTTCAAGGACCTATCGACCGAGGAGCGTGGCCAGGTGGCCCAAGATTTTCACAAAGAAGTACAGTTCAAAACATACTGGCATCACCGCAAGCCCGCCTTTTGGTTTCGTAAAAGCGAGAAGCGCGGCGAAGGTGTCAGGACCCAGCCAGAGATCATTCGTCTCGATCCACTCACTAGCGTCGAACCCAGCGCGAAGCCACCCGTGCGGATATTTCTCGGCTCAGAATCCGAACAGTATCGCGCGGAGCGAATTTTTATATGGTCGATAATCCAAGTCAGGGATCCGGCCAGACGCTACGAAATTCACTTGATGAAGGACCTGCACGGCTATGACCGAACAGGCTGGAAGACGGGTTTTACTAAATACCGTTATGCCATTCCGGCAATCGCCGAGGGTACAGGACGAGCGATTTATAACGACGTCGATCAAATATACCTCGCTGATCCTGCAGAAATGTTCGATTTGGAAATGGGCGACGCCGGCGTCCTCAGCATAACGGGCCGCGAAACGTCCGTCATGTTGTTGGATTGCGCGCGGATGGCTGAGTACTGGCACCTTGACGATGCGAAAGCCGGCAAACAACATCGATATTTCCGCGATATCACGCATGCTAATAATCTTTGGGGTCAACTCCCGCGTGAATGGAATGCGCGCGACACGGAATATTCGCCAGGACAGTCGAAATGCTTTCATTTCACAACGTTACAGACGCAGCCGTGGCAGCCCTTTAAAGATTTGCTACGTTACCGACCCCACCCCAACGCTGAGGTATGGTTTGCGCTCGAACGTGGCGCCGACGATGCGCGCTTCACAGTCTTCACCAAAGAAAAGCCGAGTCAACGGTTCACCGACATGGTGGACCAATACAGAGTCTTACATGAACAAGGCGAAGTGGAACTCGGACTAGTCGCTAAAGAAACCTTTGACGGACATTCGTTAGCTAAACACGATGCGAGTATCGGCAAGTTAGTCGCGGCGACCGGAGCACGGTCGATTCTTGACTACGGTTGCGGCAAGGCCTTGGCCTATTCGCCTTGGCCCGGCGAAGATCCGAATAACCGACTAAAAGCGCGTGCCGCGTGGCCAGACGTGAAAGTCACTTGTTACGACCCTGGCTACGCGCCGTATGCGGCGCCCTATGCCGGCCAATTCGACGGCGTGATCTCAACCGATGTGTTGGAACATATTCCGGAAGAAGACATTGGCTGGGTGCTGAACGAATTATTTAGTGCGGCTAATAATTTCGTCTATGTGGTTGCGGCCTGTTATCTCGCTAGAAAAGTGCTGCCAAACGGCCAAAACGCGCACTGCACAGTGATGCCGCCTGCCTGGTGGGCCGGCCAGCTAGAACTTGCAGCTCAACGCTTTCCGGGAATCCTATGGACGTTGTGTACTGAGAAAAAAACGCCGTTTGGCAAAACAAGGTCCCACATTGAAGGCGGCTCGGTTCAGCAGAAACTGGGACGCCGCACCCGTGGATGATTAACTATGCCAATCTGAGGTTTGACTACGAACCGTATCCGATCGGCATTGCGCGGCCCGTCTTCGGCCAAGCAACTTATCGAGAGTTAGTCGAAAACTTGCCACCCATTGAACTGTTCGAATACAAGCCGGAAAAAGGCGGAAAATATTCGCTGTCTCAGGTAAATAATCCCCGCCAATACAATCGTTTTGTCGATGGATCGCCGCCGTGGCAAAGGTTCCATCGCTTTATTAAGTCGAAAGAGTTTATCGCCGGCGCGATGGATTCGCTAAGACAACATGGTATCGACTTGGGTTTCCCAGGACCGGGTTTCGCGGAGCGGATCCGCTTACGCGCACGCGCGCTGAAGCGCGGTAATCCCGTACCGTATTTTCCGCGTTTGAAAGCCCGTTTCGAGTTTTCTGCAATGCCGATAGCCGGCGGCAATATTGCGCCTCACACAGACCACCCTAAAAAGATTATTACCATGGTCATTCCACTACTGCGCGATGGGGAATGGAACGCCGACTGGGGTGGTGGGACAAGCGTCGTGTGGCCAAAGGACACATCAAAAATTTTCAACCCATTGAACACCTATCTCGATTTCGATGAGACTGAGCGACTAAAAACCTTCGAATTTGAACCGAATCAGTGTCTCTTTTTTATCAAAACGAATAATTCCTGGCACGCCGTATGGCCGATGACCGGTAGCGATCCGAACATATTTCGCAATACGCTAACGATTAATATTGAAAGCAGCTAGTCGTCCCGATGCCGAGATGACGACGAATTATTAGGAGTTAGTTGCATGTTCCATCGGGTAATCGATTTCTTGGGCGCGCGCCTATTCGGCGCCCAAACGTATCGCTACGCGCAGTACAAACGCGCGAAGAAGATCGCCCGACGGCAAGGCTATGAGATCTACAAGTCTCACTTAATTTGGTTCCACGATCCTGAATACTTGGCAGCCAATGCGCTCGTTAAGGCGAAGAATATTACTGGAATTCCAAGCGACCGGTGTTATGTCTTGTTGGAGTTTGCTCGCCAAGTTCGTCAGGTGCCTGGCGACATCGCGGAATGCGGTGTGCGCTATGGTAAATCGAGCATCTTCATCTTGACCGGTCTAGGCGACGACAGCGTAAAAGTAATGAACATTTTTGATTCATTCGCTGGACTGTCGGAACCAGGCCAAGAAGATGCAAATCCAGGCGGAAAAACCGTGTGGGAGACGGGCGAGTTGGCGGTGCCCGAAACTGCAGTACGCGAAAACCTCAGCAAGTTCGGCGATCGGATTGTTCTTTATAAAGGCTGGATCCCAGAACGTTTTCAAGAAGTCGCTAGTCAACAGTTCGCGTTCGTCCATATCGATGTTGATCTCTATCAGCCGACCTTAGACAGCGTTAGATTCTTTTACGAACGGCTTTCCCCTGGTGGCGTCATGGTCTGTGACGATTACGGATCCGATTACTGCCCCGGCGCGAAACAGGCGTTTGATGAGTTTTTCGACGACAAGCCGGAAGGCGTGATCGCATTGCCGACCGGACAAGCAGTCGTGATCAAGCAGCGATTACAAAGCGCTGCCCTTAAGCCTGATGAAGCTTAAGCGCCACAGAAAAGTTGCGCTAAAAATTCACCGCTGGCTAACGGCCGAACACCTTCGCTATTTATTCTGGCGCAAGTTTTGGCGATTTGCGAAACCTTGTCCGCACGATGGCGTTTATATCTCCAGCCGCAAAGATCGCTACGGCGCGAATAGCATTCCCTGGATTAACGCCATCACGCTGGCTCGGCTGACAGGGCAGACGCTCTACCATCACTGCACAACGAGTTGCTATCACTATCGCGACAGCGTCATACATAAATTGCTCATTAGAAATTCCGTGCCGAGCACACATTGCCCAACATGCGATCTGCATGAAATGGACGGCTGGTTTCACCGCCAGCATGAAGTCTTAATGCAACACACTGACGGACGCCCCTTACCCGACGTGATTGCGGGATCTGCGTTGAAGGAAGAATTCTTCGATTGCTACCGACGCGAAGCGTTGGACCAACGCTGGACCTTACCGCGCGAGTCGCACGATCTGATCGTGATTCATGTTCGCCTCGGCGACATAAAGGAACACGAAAAAGAGAATAAACAAGGCTTTATTGGCGAAGAGAATCTTGCTCAGCTCATCACGCTGCTGCACGGGCGCTACGCTAAGCACCAGCTCCATTTAGTGACCTCGCCTGATCCAAAGGACATCAGGCTATGTGAATCCGTGGTTAAACGTTCAAACGTCAAATGCAGCGTCTCTGGCAATAACAATATCGATTACGACTTATATCTAATGATGTGTAGCGATATCCTGATCTTAAGTCGTAGCACGTTTTGCTTTATCGCCGGATTACTCCATCAAGGCAGCCACGTTTACTCGTACACGAATTGGCAGCATTTCGAAGAACTCACCGGGCCTTATCCTGCAACCGGGAATAACAAGTATCAATCGAAGGTTTTATCCGTCTTGCCATAGCGCCACGCGGCCGAGCGCGGAGCTTGATCGACGTTTAGATGTTTTCTAGGACGAAAACGGGTTGTTCGGGACTCAGTTGCTCGCGGCTGAAGTGCTCTTCCTCAAATCCGAAACTATCTAACACCCGCCATTCCTGTAACAACATAGGCAGGCGTAATTTTCCGTAGATTCTATGTAGGTTCCACACTAAGGCATCGCTGCCGACGGGAATCGCTAGATATAAAAGTCCATTGGGTTTGACTACGCTTTTCATGTATTTCATGACATCCAGATCACCATCAGGATTCAATGGATCGCCGTAGCGGCCAAGGCCGTCATGCTCAAACGACGATATAGAAAACGCCGCGTCGAAAATTCTTGGATTGCGCGTAAATTCGTCAACTGTTACCAGGTTCAAGCGACTATCGGATGAGACGATTTTGTTATATTCAATCGAAGTTGGCCGCCCGCCGTAGGCGAGACAAATTGCCTCACTCTTCGGAATAGTTGATCCCATCACAGCGACATCACAGTCTCTGATCGGATATTTCTCGATCGCCTCGTACATCCAAGTACTCGTTTTTTTATAATAAAACACTTCCTTGTTGCTGGCTTTTTTAATATAGGTATTGACTTCGCTTCGACTGTAAAATCGCGGAAAAAATGCGGGATAAACTTCGTTTCGATAATGGTAATGCACAGGGATTCTGCCTTGCATTGTAAATCTCTCGTGGAGTTCTTCAGGGATTGCGCGCGGCGGCGCCGGTTGCGTCCACTGGATGATCGTTAGGATCCAAGTTCGAATTTTACGGAGAAATTTATATGGCATGACATCGACGCAGTGGGGCTTTTTGCGATATTAACACGGTGACGAAACCGTGATTTTTTTTGTTTTACGGAATTACACGGAATTTACGCAGCACAACTTGCTAGCGCGTCGCGAACCAGCCGCCCTGTCGTTTCTTAGTGACAAAAAATCCGTCGTTGGCTCCCTTGTACGCTTCGCCGAGAAAATTCACGTAACGTCGCGGCCAATTCGTCACGCCACGCGGCGAGACACCGTGAACCGCATGCGGAGTATTTAGCCACATCACGAACGTATTGGGCTCGTAGGACAAAGTTTGGGTCTTCTCAACGCACTTAGGCGCAATACGATTGAGTGCTCGAAACGGACTTTTTTTTACGAATTCTGAGTCAATAGCTTGGCCACTTCGATAACGCAGTGCGGGCTCACGATACTGATAAAATTCCAATTCCCCGCCGCTTGAGTCGTCGCCCTCTACTCGAAAGTAAAGTAGTGCGGCAAATAACTTGTATCGCGTATCGACATGTGGTCCGCGCACGGAAGTGACTTTCCGCACCGCACTGTTAACCCCAAACTGGCAATCGAGCTGGACGTCTTCAAGCTTATTGTCGGGGTTTTCTTCCGCGCCTGGCCGGCGAATACCGCAGGTGAATTCAGCAAAGCTTTTACCGTACGCTGCATCGATCGTGGGATGCGTTGCTTCCAACACCTCACGCCACAGCGCGATCACTTCCGCGTAGAATTCAGCCGAGCAGTGATAGGCGAAGAAGTGACGCCACGACTCAGAATAGACGGGAGCGTCGATCACCTCGCGTGCCGATTTTAGATAAAGCGTGTTATTTTTTAACGGTCCGACCCCAGCAACGGTCTCGGTACTCGGATAAGTTTGCGACAACCTGGCGAATTCGTCATCGGGCAAGGCGTTGCGGATCACAAGGTGCGGGAACGGTTCGAAGCTAATGTCACTCGCAGTGGCCTTCGCTAATACTGATATGAGATCGGACAAGGCCCCTCCTTATAATTTCGTCGGCACTAAAGTTCACCGACATGCACGCGAAACCATGAAATGCCTTCTGGCGATCCGGTTATACGATAGCGGCCTTGCGCTACTCCTGTTCGCAAAGGGGCATCGATCAGCGCTCGCTATTGCGACTCGCTACTCTCGCCGACCGTACTGCTCGGGCGACAGCAGCTGATCCGAAGCGTGCGAGAATTCTACGGCCCAAAACATTCAATTATTCAAGCCGCCAACTGCAGGGTGGGATGGTAGCATCACTGAGCTAGCCGGGAATATCGTTTTCAAACCAATCCGTTGTTCGGGACGCATTAACGTTTTGCGGCCCAAATCAAACGACACCTCGCTCGACAAATCGTGTTTCAGCACGTCACCTTTCAAGCATTCAATTCCAATCTCGTGCGACGCTTGGTCAGCGGCTAAAGCTAGGCCCTGTTGTTTTCGTTAAGCGCTTTTACCGTCGCGGTCGAAAAACTCGAGGATTAAGTCTAAAGAGGGTCCGAGCCACATCGCCCCGACCGAGTGATCCATGAGATCACTTACCCCAGTGGACGTATGAACCAGAATCGATAACGGGCCGCGTACTGATTGCAGCCAGGGTACGAAGTCCTGAAAGAGCGGCACTTCAAAAGCCATTTGATACATCGGCAGCGGATGAGGCCCAACGGGTTCGTCTCGCCATCGGCCCATCACCACTTCGAAAAGCGCAGGCACTGCGTCGCGGATGGCGGCCGCGTGTAGCCAATCAGTATCGTTGCGATAATAAACATGGGCATGGTAGCCCTTGATCAATTGGGGATTGAAATCTTGCTTTAAGCTATCGCTCATGGCGCTCTCCGATTATGCAATGTCGCTGGTCTGCGGACTGAATAAGCGTGCATGGACCACGCGCTCCAGTCTGCTGTTAACAGTATAGCTACGTAGCAAATCCGACTGATGAATCAGTCACCGTAAAAACCAGGGGCCGGCAGGCCAGTCATCGCAATGCCCATAAGGCAAAGTATCACTCCGTCCCCAGAGTCGGCTATCATCAAATTCGCTCCACCGCGCGAGTCGGCGCAGCGCAGACCAGGATTGAGGGACGCCTCATCCATAAAGATACATAGAATCGACGATGAGACTAGCTTGGGGAGGAACTGTCATGAGCGCGGAAGAAAATAAAGCCTTACTGAAAAATATGTTCGCTGAATTGGCCAAAGGCAACGGCAATGCATTAGTCGATGCCATGCATGATGATATTGAATGGACCTTGACGGGCACAACGTGTATTTCGAATATTTACAAAGGAAAGAAATCGGTGCTCGAAGACTTTCTCGGGCCCGTAACTGGCGCCGTCGATGGGCATATGCACATCACTCCGGAAAATTTCATTGCCGACGGCGACTATATTGCTTTGCAAGGTCATGGCAAAGCGCGGATGAAGAATGGTGTCGATTACAACAATACCTATTGTTGGGTGTACAAATTTAAGGACGGCAAGATCATCTCCGTTGTCGAATACCTAGACACGGAATTAGTCACGAAGGCATTTCGTTGAAGCAGACAATTGTTCGCTGCTGCATTAATCAGCCGCGGGTGCACGATCGATGAGTAGCGTGGCGCTTGACGCAATCGCTGCCAAGCGCGTGCGCACTTATGCGTTGAGCGTGCTCGTCATTGTGTACACGTTCAATTTTATCGACCGGCAGATCCTCTCGATCTTGATGGAGTCGATAAAACTCGACCTCGGACTATCCGACCAAGCGCTCGGCTTTCTAGCTGGTTTTGCGTTCGCCTCGTTTTACGCCGTGATGGGTATACCGATTGCCCTGTGGGCAGACCGGGGTAACCGCCGCAATCTCATTGCGCTGGCACTCGCGATCTGGAGCGTGATGACGGCGGCGTCCGGCTTGGCCCAGAATTTCGTTCATCTAGCCCTCGCTCGAGTGGGCGTGGGGATCGGCGAGGCGGGTTGCAGCCCGCCAGCGCATTCGATTATTTCAGACTATTATCCGCAAAAAGAGCGCGCCACAGCGCTTGGGATTTACGCTTTAGGGATCCCGTTTGGGATCATGTTCGGTATGTTTATCGGCGGCTGGATTAATGAATTGTTTGGCTGGCGACGGGCGTTTTTTGTCGTCGGCTTGCCGGGTTTAGTGCTCGCGCTGTTAGTGCGCTTCACGGTCCAAGAACCCCCGCGCGGCATGGCCGACAATCGTACTGCTGAGGCGACGCCTCCGACCTTTCTTGAAACGCTACGATTTTTAATGAAACGCCCGGCGTTCATTCATAGCGCGTTCGGTGGGGCCTTGGCCGCGTTCGTGGGTTACGCCGCGATCAGCTGGTTTCCCTCATTTCTGATCCGTTCTCACGGCATGGCCACCACTGAAATTGGTTTGTGGTTAGGTTTAATTCTCGGCATCCCAGGAGGCATTGGCATTTTTCTCGGCGGCTATTTGGCCGACAAATTTGGCGCACGCGACCCGCGCTGGTATTTGTGGACGGTGGCTGTGTCCGCTTTAATTGCCGTGCCGTTTAGTATCGGAACCTACCTCTTATCCAATCCCTATTGGTCACTGGCGATGTTCGCCGTACCCGTGTTGCTATCAAACTTTTGGCAAGCAACGACCATTGCGCAGACCCAAAGCATGGTTCGTCTGCGCATGCGCGGAGTCGCCTCGGCGATTCTGCTTTTTATTGTTAATATCATCGGTCTCGGCGCAGGACCTTGGTCGATCGGCTTAGTGAGCGATTTACTCGCACCAGAATATGGTGCGGATTCTCTGCGATGGAGCTTAATGATTTTCGGCGCGCTGGGCATTTGGGTCGCCTACCATTTCTACGCCGCGGGTAAATACTTAGAAGCAGATTTAGCGCGAGTGGACGAACTGCTGTAGCGCCGAGATCGTTACGCCGCAGCAGGGCTCCCGGCTGGGATGGTACCCATCGACCAATCACGTTGCACTTCGCCAACGCGAATTCTGTACCACTTCAAGAGACGTTCGTTACCGGCGCGCATCGCTTGTTGATGCAGCGGATCGCTCGCCCACTTCGCTAGCGCCTGCGCGTCACGCCAATAAGACACTTCATACATCAGCCCAGCGTGATTCAAACTCGACGCGGGATCGGAACTAATGTAGCCGTCGATCGTTTCAATTTGAGTACTCAAGCCGCCGATTAAGCTCGTGAATTCTTGCTCTACACCCGGATTCATTTCGAACTCGATGATAGCCATTAACATATTCTTAGTTCCCTCGCATGAAACTTAGCGGCTGAAGTTGGCAGCTCGATCGGGTCGGTGCAATTTGCTCTGCGCCCATCCACTGTCGGATCGACCGGACAGGATCCGAGGCTACAGATCCGTTACCATTTGTTGCGTAATTCGCGGAGCTTCAAAAATACCGTTTTCGGATCAGGATCGTCCGGTAGATCGTTGAACGATTCGTGCAGTCGGGCGATAACCGTTGGACTAGTGAGGCGAAAAAACGTATTAATTTCTCGCTCCATCGCTAAGGTCGACACGAGCGCCGCATTCGGATCTTGGCCGGACACCTTGCCGAGCAAGCGTTTCGCACTTTCGTTGTCTGGCTCCCGATCCAGAGTGAACTCAAGGTTGTTCGTCATGTAATCGTGGCCGGGATAGATCAGAGTATTCTCCGGCAACTTCGTGAGTTGCTTCTCAAACGTTTCGTAAAGTTCGGCAGGATGGCCGCCATTGTGGCAATTGCCGGCGCCTGCGTTAAATAGTGTATCGCCTGAGAACAGCGCTGGCGTATCCGTATGTGAGCGCAAACATACATGACTCATCGTGTGTCCTGGCGTATCGAGTGCTTCAAGCTCGACGGTCTTGCCGACCATGATTCGATCACCGGCGTTGAGACCTCGGTCCATTCCTGGGATCGCATTTTTCGCATTCGCATGGGCGAGAAGTTTCGCGCCGGTTGCGGCAATCACTGCGTCATTGCCACCTGTGTGATCGAAATGTTCGTGCGTATTCAACACGTAGGTGATCTGCCAACCCTTGGCCTTCGCGACCCCAAGACATTTCTGATGATCTAAGGGATCGACCGCCATCGCTTCGCCCGTTTCCGGGCAAACAATTAAATAATTAAAATTGCGATAATCATTACCAGTCCAAATTTGTTCTACGATCATGAGTTATTCCTTGAAGTCGAGCGGGGCAACCCAGTGGTGCCCGCGGGGTTATCTGATTATCGAGGTTCGGCACCTAACACTAACGGCCGACTCGCTTGCGAAGTCCATTCAGCCATTGAACCGTCGTACACGGCGACGTCGGTTTTGCCGAGCCGACGGAGTAGGAACGCGTCTGCGGTGGCAGCTATTCCGCCGCCACAGTACGTGATCACGGCTTGTCCAAGATCGCTTAAGGCTGGCGCAAAACGCTCGCGTAGCAGCGAATCGTCGAGAAACAAACGTGATTCGGGATCGACCACTGCCACGGCCGGCACATTAATAGCGCCCGGAATATGGCCAGGGCGCCCATAAGGGTTTTGCACGCCGGTATACATATCCGGCATGAGCGCATCGATGACACACGTGGAGCCGGGACTTGCGATCGCTTGCTCCACGTTTTGCGTATCGACGAACCAGCCAGGTCGCAGTTGCGCGTTAAACTTCGCCGGCGTAATGTTCGTCGCGGCATTTGAAACACGTAAGCCAGACGCCTGCCACGCAGTGAATCCGCCGTTCAACACGGCAACGTCATCAAAGCCGAATGCTTTTAACATCCACCATACGCGTGTTGCCCACATCGTGTAGGTGCTGTCATATAGGACAACCCGAGTTCCCTCGCCGACACCGAGCTTTTCCATCGCCTGCGCGAACGCTGCGGCACTCGGCAAGGTGAATTGATAAGGACTCGTGGTGTCTGACAAATCCTCGATAATGTCTGCGAACGCGCTGCCGGGAATATGTCCGGTTTGCCACTCAGGCCGCCCCGCGCGGAACGTTAACACACCCGCCTCGCCGACTTCGAAGACAACCGTGCAATCGAGGATCCGCAAATTCGGATCGCCTAAATTCGCCTGCAACCACGCAACTTCAACCAAACTATCCATAGACCCCTTTCCTCATACTCCTCGACTGAGGAGTTTCAAAACGAGGACGCTGCTGGGCCAGCAACGTCTCGCCGCAACTCATCTATAACCGCTCGATGATGGTGACGTTCGCCTGACCGCCGCCTTCGCACATAGTTTGCAAACCATAGCGTCCGCCAGTGCGTTCTAACTCATGCAACAAAGTCGTCATCAACTTCGTGCCGGTCGCACCAATCGGATGGCCGAGCGCAATCGCGCCGCCATTCACGTTGAGCTTCTCGTGCGGATAACCGATTTCTTTCAACCACGCGATGGGCACTGGCGCGAATGCTTCGTTAACTTCGATGAGATCGATATCTTCGAGCTTCATGCCAGATTTCTTTAATGCGTAACGGGTCGTCGAGATCGGCGCGGTTAACATGATCATGGGATCTTCGGCACGCACACTCATGTGGTGAATTCGTGCGCGCGGCTTCAGGTTGTAACGTTTCACTGCCGCTTCGGAACAGATCAACATGGCTGAGGATCCGTCGCAAGTCTGGCTCGCGACACCTGCTGTGATCTTGCTCAGACCGAAAATCGGATCGAGTTCGGCCATTTTATCAAGACTGGTTTCGCGCGGCGTTTCATCCATGGTCAAACCATTTAGCGGGATGATTTCACGATCGAAGCGTCCTTCCTTAATCGCCAATAATGCGCGACGGTGTGATTCCAAGGAATACACTTCCAGTTCTTCGCGCGACATGTCCCAGCGATCGGCCATCATTTGCGCGCCAGTAAATTGGCTCGGCGGGATATCCCCATAACGCTTGACCCAATCCTCCGAACCCGTGAACGGATCTTTGAAGCCGAAGGCATTGCCAGCCGCAGGTGCCGAACCAATTGGGATCTTGGTCATCGTTTGCACGCCGCCTGCCAGGACGACGTCGTTAACGCCGGACATCACTGCTTGGGCTGCGAAATGCACGGATTGTTGGGACGAACCACACTGGCGATCGATCGTGACGCCAGGGACGACTTCACTCATACCAGCCGTTAACCAACATGTCCGTGCGACGTCGCCAGACAGCGGGCCGAGGGCGTCGATGGCGCCGAATATGACGTCATCGTAATCTTCATCTGGAATGCTGTTTCGTTCGACAATCGCGCGAATGACATGCGCGCCGAGATCCGCCGGGTGAACGTCGGCCAAGCTGCCTTTGCGGCGCCCTGTGGGGCTGCGCACGGCATCGATGATGTAAGCTTCGGGCATCGTAATTCTCCTAAATTTTCGGGTCTGTAATTTCTGTAATCAATGGGCGATTCTAAACAAGAGCACTTATTTACAGCAGCAAAGCTGCGGCAGCCACGCTAATCAACCGTTAAGCAAACTGTTCCCTTTATCACCTCACAATCAGATCGACGATAGTACACTGATGGTAGAGCTAGATCGCGCCGATTTGGCGGCCGATTTCCGCGTACTTATCCAGCCAGCGCAGCACCGTATCTTTGTCTTCCGTCGGGCAGCGCGGGATGGCGCGCTCGATCAAGCCTAAATCCGCGAAACGTTTCAGATCTTCGACCGACGTTTCGAACACATCGAACATAGAGATGGGGACGGAATCAGGATCTCGTCCTTGCTCCACGAGTCGCACCCTCAGATCCGCAATATCAGCGGCCAAATCGCCGTGGAAGCCGTCTATCGGGATCCACCCGTCGCCAAATTCGGCCACGCGCTTGCGCCCCCATTTGGAGCCAAACGTGCCTAAGATCACTGGCGGGTGCGGTTTTTGCACTGGTTTAGGGTACGACCAAATACGGTCGAAGTTCACATAATCCCCGTGGAACGTCGACTCATCCGTCGTCCACAAAACTTTCATCGCTTTCACTCTTTCTTCAAGAACTTTCCAGCGCTCGGCATAGACCGTGCCATGGTTTTCCATTTCCTCGCGATTCCAACCCGCACCCACCCCAAACAAAAAGCGCCCATTAGACAATCGATCGACGGTGGCGACGGTTTTCGCTAGCACAATGGGATCATGTTCGATAACCAGCGAAATGCCTGTCCCAACCTTAATGGTCCTCGTCGCAATCGCGGCCGCAGTACAGCTCACGAACGGATCGGACATGTGAATATATTCCTTGGGCAACTCATCCCCGGCTGGCCAGGGACTTAAGCGGCTCGCCGGAATATGCGTGTGCTCGGGAAACCAGACTGATTCGAAACCGCGTTCTTCGCAGGCAACCGCGAGGTCGTCGGGGCGGATCGTGTATTCCGTATTGAAACTAAAAACACCCAATTTCATCAGAGACTCCTTAGAAACTCCTTCTAGCGACGGGTATGATTTGCCTTGGTCTGCGGCCCAAAACAAGCGAAAGCACGGTAATTACTTGGTCGCATATCTAAACGGTTTCGAGCTCAAAAAGCAAAGATTCGTCGACCCTGATTAGCACCGAGCCCCCCCCCCACGACTTCGATCGCTTATCGGCGTAGTATTTCGTGCACAGGCGATCAACCGCGCACTCGCAACCACGGAGATTGAGATATGGACGGAAGTTCTTCGAACGACACAACGTGGCACAGTAAGCACCCGCACCTTGGCACCGGACCCTTACCGACAAACGTTTTCACCTGCGAAAACCAGTTTCAGCTCGAACGCGAGCATATCTTTAAAAAGCTGTGGCTCAACGTCGGTCGCGTTGAGCAAATTCCCGAACCCGGAAACTATTTTGTGCAAGATATCGCGATGTGCCAGACGTCGATCCTCGTCGTTCGAGGAAAAGACGGTGAGGTACGCGCGTTTCACAACATGTGCTCGCATCGCGGTAACAAGGTCGCCTGGGACAAACACGGCAGCTGCAAGGCTTTTACGTGTAAATTTCACGGTTGGACTTACGGCTTAGACGGCACATTGCGCAGCGTCCCAGATGAAAAGAATTTCTTCGATCTAGACACTAGCAAACTCGGCCTAACCCTGGTTGCCTGCGATGTGTGGGAAGGCTTTATTTTTATTAACGTCGATCCGCAACCAGCCGAAGATCTGACGAGCTTCCTCGGCGAATTTGGCACGCGGCTACATGGCTATCCGTTTGCGGACATTTCGACAAGCAGCGCTTCTTGGACGACTGAAGTGAATGCAAACTGGAAAGTTGTTAAAGACGCGTTTCTGGAGACTTATCACGTCGCGTTCCTACATGGCCGATCGTTACCTGATTCGTTCACTAGTCAATCGAACCCGCATAACCAGATTTTGGACCTGCGACTCTATCCGTACCACGGCACAATATCCTTGTACGGCAATGCGGATGTGAAACCGAGCCCAGTGGGATCAATTGCGTTTCGTCACGGTGCGTCGCTCATCCGCCAAAATTTCGATCCTAATGCCCCTCCGCCCGGGGTGAATCCAGGTCGACACGAAGACTGGACCTTAGATCTCAACACCGTCTTTCCGAGTTTCTTTATCGACGTTTCCGAAGGTTCCTATTTCACCCACAACTTCTGGCCCGTCGCGGTCGATCGAACGATCTGGCACTCCACGCAATATTTCCCGAAAGCCCAAACTGCGAGCCAGCGTTTCACTCAAGAATATGGTCACGTGCTATTTCGTGACATCATTTTGGAAGACGGGAGGACCTTGGAGGAAACTCATTCGATGCTCGCATCTGGCGCGAAGAAGGAATTTTATCTCCAGGACGAAGAAATCCTCGTGCGACATAGTCACCACGTCATTCAGCAAATGATCGAACGCGCTACCGGAACCCACGCACATGTCTGACGCCACCCTGCCTGCCTCGTTTAGCGATCTCCAACCGTGGACATCATGGGCGCTCGCAACAGAGCGGGAACGCAGCGACAAACGACAAGCGAGTTCCATGGAAGAGATTCTCGTGTTCTATAACGCATTGCTGCCGCGCGCTGAAGCAGCACTGGAATATCTCGAACAATATCCGCTCGAGCGCATGCCCGCCGATGCAAACATGCTGTTGCTACTGACGCTGTCTCTTGCCGAGGTTGCGCCCGCTGTCGAACTATTCGGGCAGCCAGGCGTAGTAGACGGTTATGACGTCAGGCGATTCCAACCGGAGCGCCGCGGATAAGACCCATCGTTTGAGGCAGTCTGCAGATTTCTATAACTCTGCTGTCGTGAACGACGAAAACTGATTTACCAAAACTTAGCTTGCAGCTATTAGTGCACTGTAACTTGCGAAACAGTTGCGTCTCGCGGCGTCGCAAATCGATTTCCCCGAAACGCCTTTTCGATGTCTACTAAGTCAATTAAGATGACGCCGTTGTCGATTACAGTTCCACGATTCTTTAAAACCATTTTGTTCTAAACGCACCACACGGAGGTGAGACTAATGAATTTAGCCGCATCAATTTTCGCCATTTTGTGCGCAGCCCTACCAGGCATTGGGCAGGCTTTTGTGATCTCATTCAACCAAAATGATTTTGGCGTCACACCAACGTTCAGCAACACCGTTACTTTCTCGTATACGATTGATATCGCGGCGCCACTTGCCCCTGGCGTCTACGACAACCCGAGCTTAAACAGCATTAACTACAGCGTTTCCGGCTCTTTAGTCACTGGCACACCATCCACATTCCCGAGCTTTGCGCTTAGCCGATCTATGGTCGGGAACGAATTCTATGATCAAGGCAGTTCTCTACGGTTCCAGATCGCGCCAAGCGCTGATCTGAGTGACGGTGTGCAGATTGCCGATTTAGTCGAGTTGGCCGATTTCAGCTTGCCGTCGCTGGCAGATCCCGACCCGCTGTTGTCGACCACTATTGGATCCAATAATCCGGTGTTTGTATTTAATGGCCGCGAAATACAAAGCGTCACGGGATTCAGTCGCTTTCATCCGAGTCTATTAGGTTTGAATAGCGACGGTACCGGTTCGCTACGTAATAGTAATAACATCGTAAACCTAAATGGTTTTGATGAAATTCCGTTTGGCGCGGAATACGTCACTAACCTGACGTTTGGTCCGGCGACCACGCTATCGAGTGACACCGCCGTCGTGCCACTTCCGGCCGCGCTCTGGTTGTTTGTGCCTGCCATTAGCCTATTGGTGAGACTCAATGCGGTAAGACACCTCTCCCCTTTAGACAGTAGGACTTAGATAGCCGGTATTTATTTCGGCATCCGCGCGCGCTAAATTGGAACGCGCGCTTCACGTTGATTAAGTTTCGGCTAAACGCCGCAGCGCTTATGCCGATTTACCCAACAAATTGTCCGAAATAATCCGTAGTTGAATTTCGGAAGTGCCCTCGAAGATCTTCGTTAAGCGCGCATCACGCCAGTAGCGCTCCATGGCGTGGAGTTTCGTGTATCCAGCGCCGCCGAGGATTTGCAAACCTTCGCTAGTGACGCGTTCTGACATTTCACTCGCGAAATATTTCACCATTGACGCTTCTTTATCGCAGCGCTCGCCTTGATCGATGCGGTCGCAAACGAAATGTAATAATTGTCTTGCCGCTTCGATTTCACTGGCCATTTGCGCGAGCTTAAATCGGATCGCTTGGAATTCGCTGATCGGTTTGCCAAATTGCATGCGCTCTTGCGCGTAAGCGGTCGCGTCTTCCAACGCACCTTGCGCGAGACCAATCGAACGCGCGGCCGTATGTGCGCGTGCCTCATCCAAACCTTTCGCGAGTGCGTAAAATGCCTTTCCCTCTTCTCCGATCTGCGCAGCTGCCGGCAAGCGAAATCCATCGAATGCTAATTCCCACGTCTTCCAACCGAAATAGCCGATCTTGGGGATGGAGCTGCCTTGCACGCCGGGCGGCAATTGACCACGCGGTTTATCAATAATAAACGTACTAATGCCGAGGTGGCGCCGCTTCTCGTCCGGCGACTGCGACGTGCGTGCGAACAGCACAATGTAATCTGCGCCATCGGCAAACGTGCACCAATACTTGCTTCCCGTAATCACCCACTCATCACCATCGCGCTCGGCGCGGCAGGAAATAGACGCAAGGTCCGATCCCGTATCGGGTTCTGAAAGCGACATTGCAGCAAGGTAATCACCGCTTGCGACTTTTGGCATGATCTGTGCCCGCTGATCTGAATTCAGCAGATCGTACATCAGCGTGCCATTGCCACGCGCGATAAGGCTCGCAACGCTCATCCAGCCGCGAGCAAGTTGCTCGGCAATCAAACAATATTCAAAACACCCAAGGCCACTACCGCCGTATTCCTCTCGAATACGGATCCCGAAATAGCCCATTGCAGCTAACTTATCGCGCAAACTAATTGGGATATCGCCTTGTATAGGATCAAGCTCGTTCGCGACGGGCAACACTTCATTGATCGTAAATTCACGCGCGACCTCGCGGATCATCTCGCGCTCTTTGGTCATAAACCGGTGTTCGGATTCACTCATTTGCTGGGCTCTGTTGTGATGCGACGCGTAGACTTTAAAGACATTGTTTGCGGTTTAAAACCACTGATATGTCGTTCGACAATAATTCAGACAAGATTTTCATCCCACATCGTACCGTTTTTAACCATCGTATTTAGGATGATGAGTTGTTTTCTCATGCCGGCGACGATGGCAACTTTTTTAGGTTTTCCAGCAGCCACCATTCGTTCATATGCGGGTTTTAGTTTTGGGTGACACTGAATCGCGGACATCATTGAGACGAATAAAACGGTTTGGACTTTATGTCGGCCTCCGCGAATGTATCGCTTCCCTTCATAGTTGCCGCTATCTCGGTTCATGGGCGCAACACCGACTAAGGCGGCGATTTCTTTTCGGTTAAGCTGGCCTAGTTCAGGCAGCTCACTGTTCAAGGTGTAAGCGAGGACCTTACCGACCCCTTTAGCACTCGTTAATTGTTCGACGCGCGCTTTCCACTGCGGTATTTCAGCAATCCGTTTGTTAAGTTGCTGATCAATTAGGGTCACTTCCTTTTGGATTGATTTGAGCAGATTGCGGATCGGCTTGTGAACAGATTTCGGCATGCGTCGCAACCGATTCTTCTGCATGGTGCTCATCTCTAAACACTGACTCCTGACAGTCAATAGGTCGCTGATATACCGTAATTCCATAGGTTTTAGCGTAGTCAGTTCGGGTTTCAGTGCTTCTGCGAAATGTGCAATATGATTGGCATCTAGCTTGTCAGTTTTCGCAATTCTACCGGTCGCTTTTGCGAACTGACGAACCTGCACAGGATTGCAAACACACACGGGTAATCCCACTTTATCTGCCGCACAGAAGAACCCCATTTCCAGCCGACCAGTGGCCTCTATTAGAACTCTGGTAGGCTTGAATGGCCGAATAAATTGAATGGCTGCCTTAATCCCTTCTTCGGTATTGTCAAAAGACTGAAAATGGTCGCCGGGGCGAACAAACACATCTAAAGCGGATTGACTGGTGTCGATGCCAATATTGATTTCATTTCTATCGTTGCTGCTCATAAGTTAAGATCTCTCTGCCTTGCTATTCGGGCTCGAGGCCCATATGACTATTCGAGTTGTACCTAACGAGTTTCGTAACGCTCCTACTTGTTATCGGTCTCTACGGAGCCTGCGATGAATCGAGCTGTTACAAAAAGGCCGTTGACTGCATATCAAAGGTGGGCCTCAATTTACCCGTTCGTGAATGAATTTGGTTAATAAAAATGGAACAGGGACAACCCTACAAGAAGCTCAAGCTGACCGTTGACAGCGTCCTCGTTGCGCTGCCTCTCCACTGCGGCGCTTTCAACGGCAGCTGTGCTTGGTGTTAGGCATCGGGCGGATCCAGTCGCGGAACTCAGAGCAACAAGAAGAGTAGAACAGTCATCGAGCAGCTATTTGCCCAAAGTCTAGCGTTTGGCGGCGGAAGGAATAAGGGTAGCATTCCATGACATATCAGGGTGGTTGTCACTGCGGAGCCGTGCAGTTTGAAGTAGACGCGCCGCAAGACCTTGAGGTTGAGGACTGTAACTGCTCCGTGTGCCGGATGACTGGCTTCCTGCACTTGATCGTTCCGAAATCTAAATTCGAGCTGCTTTCTGGAAGTGAGGTTATTACCACATATAGATTCAACACCGGCGTTGCGGCGCATCAATTTTGCAAAACATGCGGCATCAAATCCTTTTACCTTCCGCGCTCGAACCCAGATGGCGTTGATGTGAACCTCCGTTGCCTAACCCCGCAGCCAAGGCCCGTCAAAATTTTCCCTTTCGATGGTCAGAATTGGGAAGCCAATGCCCATACTCTTGCGCATAAGAGCGATGCCTAAACAGCGCTTCGAGCTGACGCCTCCGCGCTGCGCGCTTCGGCGCAGATCATCGGCGCGTTGGGCCACCGCATGATTAAGCGTCCTATTTTGGGCTTTCTTATAGCGCCGGCTGTACCTTCCTTATTGGACGGCCTCTTGCGCATTGCCAGGAGCACTGTAAGTGCGAATGC
>JAQCEL010000256.1 GCA_027618655.1 Pseudomonadota bacterium
ACGTGAGACAAGGGCTAAGCGATTGAAAACATGTGGGGAAGGGCCTTAACTTAGTGCCATTCGGGACACTGCCCAGTTAGCCGTTTAAGGATTAACCTCCAAACGACAAATGTGCGAAGGGATAGGGTGTCAGGCTTATTTTCGGGTCGCGTTCTGAAGGTTTTTCTTTAAATAAACCTGACACCTTTGACTGTTAAAGTACAAACATCGCGCAGAGGCGGCTCTGTGGGACTGATGTTTTCCAGAGATGAACGTAGGTGCGTTTTCACCAGAAGCTGCTCAAAAAATCCGATCGCACCGGCCCCCACTCGATGATGATAGTATTGTCATCAAGGGGGGGCGTTTAATATCAGAATCTCCTAATAAATCCGAGCGCTTATACTGCGCACCAGTTACTGCAAGCTGATAAAAGGACGCCCGCATTATGCCGACATCCCGACGTTTTCCTTCCTCACCCGTCTCTGGGTTTATAGTTGGCAGCATCGCCGCGATTTGGGCGCTCAGCACAAGCGTTCTCGCCGATGGAGATCAAAGTTACACGGCGTTGCGAGACTGGATCGACGCGGCACCGGCACTCGACAACATTACGCCGGGACAACACCTCTCTGCGGCCGATCGCGAGGCCTTAGAAACCGTGATCCCGCGCTCGGCGTGGAAGTACTACATTTTCGACGACATGGACATGGAAATTGCCGCCACCGCGCATTATCCAGCGCCCCCTGACTGGGGTAAGAACTTGTCGGGCGATTACCAATTAGATGACCAAGGGGTGCTGATCAACTTCCAAGGTGGTGGTTTCCCTTTTGAGGAAATCAACGCTGATGATCCGATGGCCGGCCAAAAAGTTATCTGGAACATGCTGTGGCGTCCCGGTGAAAATGACTTCGTCATGCCAATGGTTACGTGGATGCGCAGCGAAAACGGCGTGCTCGATCGCAAGCTTGAATACACCTCGGTCAACTCGACGTACTCGCTTGGCGACGATCAATGCTTGGTGGCGGGTTATGAAGAGGTCAAAGACAAACGCGTCATGGAATTCCGTTCGCCTCGCGATATGGCTGGCGCGAAGGACCTTTCAATCAGCTACGTTGATCATTACAAGGAGAATTCCGGCTGGATGTACGTCCCCGCGCAACGTAAGCCACGCCGGACACTCGCTTCAGAACGTACCAGCGAACTGATGGGTATGGACATGATCCGCGAAGACATGAACGGTTTCGGCGGAAAGGTTCACGAGAATAATTGGACTTATCTCGGTAAACGTAAAGTCGTCGCGACTATTAACATTGCCGACAATCCGGAATTCGGAGGTCCGCATCTATGGGTTCCGAATAAGGCACGTTGGGAGGTTCGCGATACACATGTCGTGCTGATCCAGCCGAAAACGAATAACCATCCCTACAGTTCGCGCATCGTATTTGTTGATGCCGAAACCTGGTGGACGCATTGGATGTTTGCGTTTGATCAACGAGACGATGAATTGTTGCGCATGAATCAGCACTTCTTGAAATATTCAGAATCATACGCACACGAGACGCCGCAGCAAGCACCGTACATTGAACAGGATTACGCAAAAAATGTGGGTCACAAGGTCTTCCTACACCTAGGTGAGTCCGACATCAATGCCAAGAAACCGCATGCCACCCTAACGCATTGCTATGTGACAAAACGAGTGTTCTCGCCGGCTCGTGCGAAACAGTTTTATTCGCTGCGGAATATGAACAGCGGCCGTCGATAATTCGCAGTCAAGGATCTCCAAGAAAACACCAAACAAACTTCAAAAACTACAGGGGAACCGGACGCCTTCGTCTAGACCAATGATGTGCCCACCCGTTGCCAGCGGCAACACCCGATAGTCCGGGGCATCAATCGGTTCTTGTAAGCGCATCCTAATCGAGCTAAACCGTCGGTCATAAACACAATGAAACACTGCCTGAAATTTAGAGCGTGGCGTCTGGCCATGCTTTGCTGCTTATTGTTGCCCATTGCTGCGCAAGCGATCGTTACCTTAGGACGCGATATCGAACTCGAAGGCTTCGTCGAAGCTAAAAACATATTGCGCACGCCGTCTTTTGAGAGTGCCGAATTGATCATGCAGCGCAATATCGGACAGCTCGAAAGCAAATATTATTTTCTGCGTGATTCGACCGCCTTTGGGCGTTTCAATACTGGGCGCTTGGAAGAAGCGACTCTGAACATTACGGCGCGCGGTTTCTACGATTCTGTCTACGATATTCGCGAAGAATACGAAGATGTACGCGCGCAATCCGCGGAATATGAAATTAAACTTCGCGAAGCGTTTATCGATTTTGTTCTGCCACCGTTTTCATTGCGCCTCGGTAAACAGCAAGTTGTTTGGGGTGAAACCGATAATTTTCGGGCGCTCGATATCATCAACCCGCTCGACCTATCGTGGCATTGGGCACGTGAGTCTTGGGAGGACATTCGTATTCCTCTGTGGATGGCGCGAGGTATTTGGGATATCGGCAAAATCGGTGTCGTCGAGGAGTCCTTTCTCGAACTCATCTGGATCCCGGCCGACTTTAAACCAAATAGAGTAACCCTGGACCCGGATCGGCCGTGGGCTTTCTTCGGTAATGGCCTGCCGCGCCCCGCGAACTCGGTCATCGTTGGCAATCAGGCCTATGACCTTAATTTCAACTTGCGCGACAGAAAACCAGATCAGACGCTTTCCGACGGCCAAGCTGGTGTGCGCTTCAAGGGTCTGTGGGGCGAATTCGATTTCAGCCTAAATTACTTTTATGGATTTTCCGCGGACCCGGGGTTCAAGATACGTAGCAACGAGTTTTCGATTACCGGCAACACAGCGAACGTTTTCGGTGACTTGGTCCATCCTCGCCAGCATACCCTCGGCCTGACGGCAAATTACTCAGAAGAGCGCTTTACCAATTCGGTCATTCGCCTCGAAACGGCCTTTACCACCGACGTGCCTGTCGCGGTAGCCGCTGGTGCGCCGGCGAGTGTTGATCCCGAAGGCGATCAAAATGAGCAAGCCAATCGCACGACGGTTATGCTGGCGCTTGATCGACCGACTTGGATCCCGTGGTTAAATAAAAACAGAACGTTCTTCTTGTCCAGTCAATTCTTCTGGCGTCGCTGGATCGATTACGACGAATCGTTCCGCGGGCCACCCTCTACGATTGCCGCGACGTTAAACGGCAATGTTTTGCCCAATCGTTTTGTCAGCGTTGCCGACGATAAAATTGATCAAAATGAGTTTGTGATTACGTTTTCCGCCTCGTCGAGCTACGGCCCAGCGGGCTTAATCAAACCCTTGTTCGTGTTCGCCGTCGATCCGCGATCGACCGGCGCCTACAACCGCTTCCAACTTGAGTATTTGTACTCCAACAACATCATGTTTCGTTTCCAGCAGGACCTTTACTGGGAAATGTATGACAACGATCCGGGACCGTGGGGTCTTGGGGATATCTGGGGACACAATAGCGCGCAAAGCCGCCACGAAACGATCTTCAGTGTGATTTTTCAGTTCTAGCGAGCCGGCTGAAACCGATCTCACCTGTTTACCTGACGGTTTCGCTCCAATCGACTATCGTGCGCACTTGTTGTGCAATGTCAGCCGCGTCCAATGGGGGGGCGAACGCACCGGCAATCCGATTAGTGGGGCCTAACAGCAGAATATAGGCCGGATGATCGTAATAGTACGCATCACTGTCGCCGTTAGAAGATTTCGTTACCTGGACGCCGAATTGCTCGGTCAGCCGGTACAGTTCTTCATCTGGTGCCGCGGCGGCAAGAAACGTGGGATTGAAATAATCTGTGTAGGCCCGCAACACATCCGGCGTATCCCGCGCCGCATCGACCGAGACAAACAGCACCTGACCTTTCCGGTCAAACGCCCGATGTCCGACGAGCAGCTCGCGCACCTGCTTTAATGTAGACATGGTCGTCGGACAAATATCCGGACAATGCGTATAGCCAAAAAAAACCAAGGTCCAGCGATCGTTTAATTTCGTACCATCAAACACCGCGCCGCTCGTGTCGATAAGTTTGAGGTGTTCAACTGGTGGCGGCGGTGGCCATAAAAAGCCGGCAACTGTTGGCGGACTCATTGCAGCAACGTTACTCTGACCGAGAAAATAACCCGCGACAAAAGCAATCACTGCCAGTGCGAATCCTGCGCCGGCCACAGTGGTAAGCGACAAATGGGGCTTTCGATTAGTATCTGGCATTTGTTTAAGCGGTGAAGTAATTCAGCGTTAGCAATTTCGTTCGCCGATGTATCGTCGGTGCTGTAGCCACGGCGTTCTCCACACTACTCCCCTCCATTTTAGTAGTAAGCCGCCGGTTCCGGAAGGACCAGCCTCTTCCAATGTGAAATGATACTGAAGGGAGGACCTGATTCTAACGTGAAATGATACTGAACTAGCCGGTTCCTGTTCATGATGGGGAGATGAATGCCATCATGAACACAGAGCAATTTACGACCTTTGACCAGATACGGGATTTTCTCGCCGGCACCCAGGAAGGGGCCTTCTCCATGCCGACCAAAGCGGCCCGCTATGCCTTTCTCCGGACGATGTTGATCCGGTTCAAATACCGGACGTTAAGCAAAGCCGACAAAGGGCTGCTGTTGCGGTTTCTCAGCCGGGTGAGCGGGTATTCCAAGGTGCAGGTCAAACGGCTGGTGCAGCAGTATGTGCAGACCGGTAAGCTGCAATGCCGCCAACGCACCGCCGCCCCGTTTACCCGCAAGTACACGCCGGCCGATATCCGCCTGCTGGCCCAGACCGATGCCTGGCATGACACCCTGTCCGGTCCGGCGACCAGGAAACTGTGTGAGCGGGCCTACACGGTGTTCGGCGATAGCCGTTATGAACGCTTGGCCGAGCTCTCGGTGGCGCACCTGTACAACCTGCGCCGCACCCGCACCTATACCGGCCAACGGGTGCCGGTGGCGAAGACACGTCCGGTCACTGTGGCTATCGGCGAGCGCCGC
>JAQCEL010000029.1 GCA_027618655.1 Pseudomonadota bacterium
CCTCTAAAGCCAATTCATCAAATGAACTGAGTCAATGAAATTCGCCACTTTCGAGCCCCGGCCCTTGCGAACTCGGGTAACGAATACCATATAAGTGCGCGATCCCAAAACGTTGCGCAGCTTCAAGCACGCTATGATTGTCATCGATGAAGACGGTCGTGTTCGGGTCGATTTCTAGTTTAATCGTGAACGCGGGCCAGAATGAGGCTTCTTCCTTGCAAGCACCAAAATTATGCGAGCACGTAATGTCATTGAAAAAGCGTTTGATGCCGGTCAACTCGAGCTTGCGGCGCATGCTACTGGGTTGCGCGTTAGTGGCGAGCACGACGCGCAGTTCAGATCGTTGCAGCGCTTCAAGAAACGCAATCGCTCCTGGACGTGGTTGAACGAGATGTTCGAGTTCTGATTCCAAGGCCGCCACATCAATCCCGAGGCGCTCGCTCCAATGATCAAGTGAATACCACTTGAGCGTTCCTCGGGCGCTGCCAAGTCGCTTAGCCACTTCATCTTGTGCTGCTTCTATCGAGTGGCCTAAAGCACGCGCGTAGCGCTGCGGCAACAATCGATTCCAGACTTCACGATCGAAATGTAAGTCCAATAAGGTCCCGTCCATATCAAGCACGACGGTTTCGATTTCATGCCAGGGTGGAGCGCCGAATTTACGCATCTCATTACTCACATATTTCGCCGAAATTGGCACACGTGCGCTGGCATTTATACACGCCACGCGGATCGACATTACACATTTTCGACCATTTTAGGCACGCCCATGTACATTGCTTGGATGCATCGTCGCGATCTTCAGTTATCTCAGGCACAGTTGCCGTTGGCTCGGCCTGTTCAGCACTGAACGCAGCCGAACTCAATAAACCGATCACCAAGCTAAGAACACACAGTGGCTGCGCGCGATCTTGACGGCGAATTCGTTGTCGGAAAATTTGCATGGAATTATTGGATTGCGCTTGACGTGTCACGTGCTAGTTGATTTTGATGCATGAACATACTGCCAACAGATGAACAAATACTGAATAAATCGACCACTCGAAGAGCACGTCACTTTCGATTAAGCGCCCTTATTGCGTTATCGGTTCGCGTTTCGGTAAGGCGTATCCAAACTCAATGGCCAATAGTTTCGCTTGCTCCAGATCCTGCTGATTAAGTTCCAATGCAAGCATGTCCCGATAAGTTTCACCAGCCTGGTCACCGGCTTCGGCGCTCAGGGCATACCAGGCGTGAGCGCGAACCAGATCGCGTTCGACGCCGATGCCTTGCGCATAAATATTACCTAGATTCAGTCGCGCTGTTCCGGATTTCTGATTCGATGCCAATTTCAACCAGAATCGTCCTTCATCAAAATCTTCTGCAATATTTCCTTGACCGAAGGTGTACATCATGCCGAGCGTTACTTGCGCATCCGCATTTCCGTCCTCGGCCAGTCGTTGAAAAACTTCCGCAGCGAGTTTCGCTTGATTGGGATCCTCACCGTGCTCGAGATGAATTCGACCGATAGTAATATCTGCGAATTCGTGTCCTTGGGCTGCAGCCTTGGTGAGT
Organism: Pseudomonadota bacterium; assembly: GCA_027618655.1. Lineage (GTDB taxonomy): Bacteria > Pseudomonadota > Gammaproteobacteria > UBA11873. The sequence continues at coordinate 1,555 of JAQCEL010000029.1, forward strand.
AACTCAAGCGCTGCGGCCTCGTCAGCGTGTCCCCCTGCCTCGCCGCGTAGCCGCATGATGGCTAAGTTGTACTGAGCGGAGCCGAGGTTCTGATCCGCAGCACGCGCGAACCATTCGGCGGCTAATTCTAGATTTTGATCGACACCGCGGCCGTGATAGAGGTGTAAACCATAGAAGAATTGCGCCTCACGATCGCCAGCCACTGCGCCTCGTTCGAACCACTGCGTTGCTTGCGCGAGATCGATTTCGACCCCATATCCGCGCAGATACATCGTCCCTAGATTAAACATAGCGCCGGCCAATTGCAGAGCTGCCGCTTTCTCAAACCAAGATTGTGCCAAGCTGTAATCCTGGGGAACGCCACGCCCCTTCAGATACAGTACGCCGAGGTTATTCTGCGCGACTGGGTCGCCTTCGCCAGCTTTAAACATGAATTGGGCCGCTGCGGCGCCATAGTTGCCCCGTTGAATTGCAGCCTGACCTGATTCTGCGGCGCAGTGGAACGTTGTCCCAATGAGGACAGCTGCTAGCAACAAGCGCAATGAATCAGCCGTTGGCTTAAAGGATTTGGGAATTTTTCCCATGCTTCGAATTCGGCCTCAACCTAGTATCTGTTACGTAGCGATAGCGTTAAGCTTTAACGCGGGGCTTTTTTTTGTCTGCGTCTGCGCTCGATTTACCGCACTTACTACTAACACTGTGACTAACCGAGCTTAGCATCGGCGCGCAGTATTTTAGCCTGTGTAAGGCCAAGCGCGCAGCCGTCAGGCTTAACCGGTTAATCGTTGCGTGCGCAACAACAGAAAAATCGCCTCGAGCTAACCATCAAAGGTTGCGCATCGGCGCTCTGGGCCGCAATAAGCACCATTATCGTGGATTGCAATCTCACGGTGACACCCAATCGGTAGCTGCAACGCTCGCGGTGAATTGTCACTGACTCATAATCGTGGCGCGCAGATACCCGGCGTCTTGCGCTTGCGAAAATGCCAGGGTGCCGTCGCGTTTCGCAATACCAAGTTCTTGATAGGACTGGGTAAGATCCGGGAACTGCGACGTCATGGCGTAACGCTCGTAAAGCGGAACTAGGACATCCATTTCGGCAATCGTATCGAGTGCGATCATCAGCGCTAATGCAGTGACTCGTTGTTTCGAAGGTAGGCAACATCGAGCGTAGCGATCAAACACCCAATCCAAAGATATTCGACCTTGAGAGCGCCGTCGAAAATCTAAGTCAGCCATCAATGCGATGGCAGCGCCACCCCAATAGACACGCATGTAACGGCCCTTATCGAGCATCGCTGGTGTATCTCCAGCCAAGGTATCAGTGCGGGTTGCTTGTGCCGCGCCGCGCTCGAATCCAGCGTTCAGCTTTTTCCACGCGAGCTGCGGCGTGATTAAGCCAGCGCGTGCGCGCAACACGTTTTGATAATAACTCGCGACGCCTTCCGAAAACCAAGCATCCGATCGAGTCAGATACGGATGAATCAAATGGCTCAGCTCGTGCGCAAGTACCCAGTTACTGGTTAGATCGCTCAAGGGGCGGGTACTGTCAACGTACAAGTGAACGGCGTCCGCGCCACCACGGGTGACTTCTCCCCACGGTACCGGGTCGGCATTGCGTTCTAACGGCACCACCAGAATTTGTAGGTCCGGTACTGGAATTCGCCCATATAAGCTGGTTAAAGTATTCAAGCCGCTCGCAACCCACGCCTGAAGTTTTAGGGCAACGTCAGGGGCAATCGCGCCGACAATCGCGATTCGCACATCGACGCCTGCAACGCGAACGACGCTTAAGGTGAGTTTTCCGAACGCTATTGCGCCGGTCCAATTCGCTGGTCGGTTCTGAAAACTAAAACTTTGCGCGCCGTGCGGAGTTATCCAAAGTTTCCCAGGCGCAAGGACTTTGATCGGCGGGTTCGGCGAGAAATTTAGACGCACACCTGACCAATCAGTGTGCGTCGTCGGACGCAACAGAAAATGATCCAAGCCTAAAACAACGGCGCCATTATGACGGTTGAAACCAGAGCTCCACTCATTAATTCGTCGCTCGCTCAAGCGTACCGCATAGTGAACGCAGCTCGCTTCGATGCCTGACAACTCGATCCTTCGATGTCGCATATCTAAGCTTCGGCGCGATCCGTCCGCCAGGATTGCGCCGGCATTCTCGATCCGTTTCGCGAGCGCCTCATCCGCAATTAAAGTAACGGGTCTGTCACTCGCATCGAAGCAAACTTCGACCGCCAAGTTATCTAAGCGGCCACTGGTCGTAACGTTGAATTGCAGCGTTTCGGGTTTGACCGTCGCACAGGATGATTGCGCCATGATCCAGAGCAGTACAATAGCCAGAAACGCGATGTGACGCGTGTGTCGACAGTGGGGCGCGCTAATTTCATTCACTTGCAGTTCAATAATATTTGACCTCTCTTTCCTCGCACCCAGTGCCCAATTGTGAAGCGCTAGTGTAGTCGCTCAATTCTATCATTCGATCTCACGACTAAGCGTGCCGTTGGAGCGTCCGATTCGTCACGACGCGTGGTTTTCGCGGCTAAAGGCAATTGCGTCAACCCGCGCGAGAGCGGCATGGATCGCAGTGAATTAACACCCGCTTCGATAGCGCAATCCTGGTCCTACGTTAAGCGACCGGCCGTTGGGGCTGCGCTGCGCTGCGTCATCGTCGCTAACCGACCATGCCTTGCGTACGCTGCGAGTAGGCAACAAGCGACTCGCCAATTTCGACCCTTGCCGGCCAGCTGATAATGTGACACTTCATGATCGATGAGGTGCGCTTTGTGCTAACCTTCCCGCCTAGCATCTAACCGTGTCGCCATCATTGCGAAACCAGGTTATCTTGCGGCCAAGACAATGAGGCAATCCGCTGATCCCATGGTTGAAAAAACACATATAATTCGCGCTGAAAAGGCCTTCGAGTTCAAGCACACAATTTCGCATCCGTGGAATCCGGACACGATTGTCCCCGGAACTCAACTCGACCGAATGGTCGGCTTACGGCGAACCCGTATTAACGTCGTGAGAGTGCCGGCCGGCGGTGTGGCTTCTGTCTTCCATTCCCACCAAATCGAAGAAGAGTGGATGTACATCTTGCAAGGCCAAGGCGTACTGGATATCGATGGGCAGGAGCATCTATTAGGTCCAGGTGATTTTGCGGGCTTCCCGGCTCGTTCATCGCCGAACCATCTGAAAAACCCTTTCGGCAAAAGTCTCGTCTGTCTAATGGGCGGCGAACGCTGCGAAGTTGATATTACGGATTTTCCGCGCGTCGGGAAGCGACTCTTTCGACACGGTAACGTGATGGAAGTCTACGATACCTCCGATGCGGAAGAGTCTGGGCCGGCAAATATTGATGAGATCGTAACGACGAATTATCGAAAATCTTTAAGAAACGAGTAAGCGAGCTCCTAAGTTCGCGTGAATCGAAGCGATCCTAGTCGGCGAGCGAACTTAACAACGTACTAGTCTAGAGGCTTGTCGTCCTTATGGACTGTGGCAGTCGCTTACGACTCTATTACGTCCGTTTTCTTTCGCGAAATAGAGCGCTTTGTCGGCTCTATGGATCACGTCAGTTGAAAATTCCTGTTGTCCGATCCCAGTCCATCCGATGCTCACCGTCATTTCGCCTATGCGTGGAAACACATAGTTTTGAATGGCACTGCGGAAACGTTCCAGAGCCAACTCGGCGCCAATTGCATCCGTATTGTTCAGAATGATAATGAATTCTTCACCACCATAGCGAAAGAATAAATCATCGAAGCGAAACACTTGACGCATAATGCGCGACACCAACAACAATATTTCGTCGCCGAATAAATGACCGTAAGTGTCGTTTACTCTCTTGAAATGGTCGATGTCTGCAATCGCTAACCAGGGGTTTGTGTCCGTCTTTATCCGGTTCGGATTTTTCTGGTGGTATTCAATCAGATCTTCGAATCGATAATCGAAGGATTGCCGGTTTAATAGACCAGTCAACGTATCGTGCTCGAACTAGTCAATTATTCGCATCAAGTGCGCAAATATTTTTGCGATCCGATGAATGCTGTTCTTAACTACACAATCGTCGATGCCGACGATTTCCACAAACCGACAGAGACCAGACACTGCTCCGAAACCGATGAGATAGCCCGTTGTGGATGAAACTTCAGTTGCGGCGCCATTGTTTGCGGATAGTTCCACAGCGGCCGCGAGCCACTCGGGTTGTGGACATTTTTTAAGCGTCGGATATTCGCGCACCATAAAATGGTCCATATCAGATGCTTGCCAGCTAGCGTATCCGCGGTCGTCGTACACTTCGATGAGCTTAGCGCGTACGCCACTTAGATTATGTATGCTTGCTAAAAAACAATCGCACAGCCCGCCATAATCGGATTGTTGCGTTAGCGATTCGATCGCATCGAATTCAGCAACTTGTAGGCTCATACAGTCATCGTCTAAGGGACAGTGGAACTTAATCGTAATTGAATCGGGCTGCCGGAACAAAGCTTGGCGAGATAAACACAACAATAGACTTGCCCGATCTTCAAGCGAAAGCACTATGAGAAGACACTCTTCATTTTCCGTTCTCGCCAACCAATGGTTGATCGCGGCTTGTGTCGGCACGATGATAACGACCTACTTTCCTAGTGCGGAGACCGTGATGGCTGCTGAATTTCAGATAGAAGCGCCGCTCGATGTAGGGATCCACGATCTCACGATCAATACGGATGTAGGCAACTTGCACTACTCACTGCACGTCCCGGAAAGCTTGCCGAGAGATGGAAGTCAGCCGCTAATTCTAGTTCTGCACTACGGCGGGACGCCATCAGGTTTCTATGGCCGTCCCTTGATCGAGCAGCTCGTGTTACCCGCATTTGGGTCTCTCAATCCCGTGATCGTCGCGCCGGTGAGCGTGCGAGGTGATTGGACTAATCCGGATAACAAACGACTTGTATTCGAGCTCGTCGCAGCGCTGGAACGGGCGTACTCGACCGATCCCAAATCGCGCCTGATCACTGGCTACAGCATGGGCGCGATGGGTACTTGGCACATCGTGTCCGAATACCCGAATTATTTTTCTGCTGCAATTGCGATTTCGGGCTTTACAGTGATCGAGCCGGAACGCTGCACGACGCCACTCTATGCGTTGCATTCGCGCGCAGACTCAATATTCGATGCTGAGCGGCTGCAAACCGAAATAGACAAGCTCGATGCTGCTGGATGCAAGGTGCGGGTCGATTTTATCGATGGAATAGATCACTACAACATTCCTGCGTTCGCGCCGATGTTGAAAAATACCGTACCGTGGGTGCTCGATGTTTGGGGGCGAACACAATGAAATTTGGGTTGATGTACAGCTTTATCGTGCCGCCCGGTTCGTCTATGACGCACCTTGATACGTTCCGAGAAATGGATCGTTTGATCCCGCTCGCCGAAAGTTTGGGGTTCGATTCCTTCCAAACGACCGAGCATCACTTTCAAGACAACGGTTGGGCACCAAGTCCGCTAGTCGTACTGGCTAAAGCGGCGGGCCTGAGCCAAACAATGCGCTTGGCGACTAATATTCTCGTTTTGCCTTTATACGACCCGTTACGGCTGGTTGAAGACATACTCACTTTGGACAATCTATGTGGCGGCCGTTTAACGCTCGGCGTGTCACCTGGTTACGTGTCGGAGGAATTCACCGCTTATCGGATCCCTCATGCAGAACGTTTTGCGCGCTCGGAAGAGATATTGGATATCCTGGAGAAATCGTGGCGCGACGATGTGCTTGAACATCACGGACGGTTCTATGACATCCCAGCGTCTCGATTGATGCCACGACCGGCGCAGCAAGCAATCCCAATCTGGTACGGCGTCTCTGGACCCAGACTCCTTAAACGGGCGGCGGCTAGACGGTGCCCAGTGACGGCCTCCCCGCGGCACACCGTAGATGAATTGATTGAGCATTATGCAAGATTCGACCGGGCGGCCGCCGACGTCGGTTTTGCAACGAACGAGCGGCCCGTGATTCGCGAAGTGTTCGTCGCGTCCACAACCGAACGGGCGGAAAAACTTGCCGGACCGGCCGTAAACCACATTTTCGGTCTGTATGGTCGCAAATCGGCAAGCGGCGAGCGTCAATTGCGCAACGATAAAGGCGAATTGATCACTGACGTAGCGCAGGTGGATTTTAAAACCTTCGCTTCACGCTACATCATTGGGGATCCAGCCTCCGCGACCGAACAGCTTAAGGACACCATCGATCGCCTTCGGCCAAGCGAGCTCATCTGTCGCATGCAACTACCAGGCATCCCGACAGCGGAGTTCGAGCAATCAATGCGGCAGTTCGCTGAGCGCGTAATGCCGAATTTTCGCTAGATTCAGGACCAGCTGACAGGCGACGAGTCCGGCATCCTGGCGGGCAAGCAGCTTTAAAATGTTACAGTTATTTCCATATAAATAATATTTATGTATCATAATAAAATCTGCTGCGAAGCCTGAACCTGGTTCGTAGCCAGATCTTGATCACTTAATTGAGGAGCAGCGCGGCTTTGGAAGTGCCTAAAGACCCCGACGATCTGGCTCGCCAGTGCGCTGAGACCATGTACTCACGAGATCCGGCCTCTCAGGAGATGGGCATAAGATTGCGAGAAATCCATGTCGGGCGGGCCGTTATGGAGATGAAAATTTCCGCCGCTATGGCTAACGGGGGTGGCATTTGTCACGGTGGCTATATCTTCTCGCTCGCCGATACTGCGATGGCCTATGCCAGCAATTCGCGCAACGTTTCGTATGTTGGGGTGAGCGCTTCGATAGAATTTCTATCCGCTGGGCGACTCGGCGAGACGCTGCTTGCGGTGGCTACGGAGGAACATCGCGCGGGTCGCACTGCGACCTATCGGGTTGCAGTGACAGACAGTAATAACGAACCTATTGCACAATTTCTTGGTCGAACCTATCGAGTACGCGGTAACGTGCTCGAGGGCCCAGCTTAGGCAGGTGAGTAATACCGAGATCGTCCTCATGCGGCAGATTACAAGTGGATAAAACGATGGAAATATCGAGTTTAGAGGAGAGCCGCCGCGAAGCCATTTTTCAGGCGCGAGTCGATGCGGAAGAAAAAATCGAACCAAAGGATTGGATGCCCGAAGCCTATCGAAAAAACCTAATCCGACAGATCTCGCAGCACGGCCATTCCGAAGTCGTCGGGCAGCTTCCGGAGGGGAACTGGATCACTCGAGCGCCGACCTTACGCCGCAAGGCCGTCTTACTTGCGAAAGTTCAGGACGAGGCGGGGCACGGTTTGTACCTGTACAGCGCCACAGAGACCTTAGGCATAGCGCGCGAGGAATTGATGGAGCAATTGCTTACTGGTAAGGCCAAGTACGCCAGTATTTTTAATTACCCCACCTTGAGTTGGGCAGACGTCGGCGCAATCGGATGGCTTGTCGACGGTGCGGCGATTGTGAATCAAATCTCATTGTGTCGGACGTCCTACGGACCCTACGCGCGCGCAATGGTGCGCATTTGCAAAGAAGAAAGTTTTCACATGCGCCAAGGCTACGAAATAATGACCGTTTTGGCGCGCGGATCGCAAGAACAAAAAGCGATGGCGCAAGACGCGCTTAATCGATGGTGGTGGCCGACTCTGATGATGTTTGGGCCGCATGATGCGGACTCTGCACATTCGGGTAGCTCCATGAAATGGAAAATCAAGCGTCAGAGCAATGATGAGTTAAGACAAAAATTTGTCGATCAGAGCGTTGCTCAGGCTCAACATCTCAACCTAAAAATTCCTGATGAAAAGCTAAAATGGAACGACGAGCGTGGCCATTACGATTTCGGGGAGATCGATTGGGACGAATTCACAGCAGTGCTCGGTGGCGCGGGACCTTGCAATCACGAACGGTTGGAAGCGAGACGGATCGCACATGAGCAAGGCGACTGGGTTCGTGATGCGATGTTCGCGCATGCCGAAAAACAACGTCAGCGCGACGTGCGGAAAACCGCGTGAGCGGTCTCTAATGAATAAACATCTGCCATTATGGGAAGTGTTTCTGCGTTCACGGCGCGGTCTGGAACACAAACACGTCGGTAGTTTGCACGCGGCCGATCCCGAACAGGCGATGCAGTACGCGCGCGATGTGTACACCCGACGCATGGAAGGATGCAGCATCTGGGTCGTGCTCGCGAACGATATTCACGCAAGCCAAGAAGCGGAAGGTGAGGCTTTTTTCGATCCGGCGGAAGATAAAGTCTATCGTCATGCGTCTTTCTATGATGTGCCTGACGATCTCAAGCTATGAAAAATTCGGTTACTTGTGCACCCCAATCCTGGCACTTCGAATACGTCCTCCGGCTCGGCGACAACGCGTTGATCTTAGGACAGCGCATCTCCGAATGGTGCGGCCACAGTCCATTCGTTGAAGAAGACGTTGCGATGGCGAATACAGCGCTCGACCATATTGGACGCGCTCGAATGCTGCTCACGCATGCGGGAAATTTACAGGGTAACAAGCAAACCGAAGACGACTTGGCTTATTCGCGCAACGAGCGAGAGTTTAAGAACTTTCTGTTGTGTGAACTTCCGATCGGCGATTTTGCGTATACGATCGTCCGTCAAGTTCTATTGGATACCTATCATTTCCATCTTTATGCTGCGTTACAAAAATCATCCGACGACACCTTGGCCGCAATCGCCGCGAAAGTGGTCAAAGAAAGCACCTATCATTTGCGCCACTCATCGGAGTGGCTGATCCGTCTTGGCGATGGGACCGAGGAGAGCCAACGACGCGCGCAACTCGCGCTCGACAATCAATGGCGATTTACCAGCGAATTCTTTCTGGCCGATGAAGTAGATGACGTCGCTCATCAAGCTGGCGTTGGAGTTGACGTATCGTTACTAGAAAAGCTTTGGCGAGACAATGTCAACGATATCTTAAGCGCTGCATGTCTGTTACGGCCCGAAGATGCGCCGCTGCGCGCTAGCGGACGGATGGGATTGCATACTGAACACATGGGCTTTTTATTGGCCGAAATGCAATCAGTGCAACGAGCCTATCCCGGGCTCGACTGGTAAGCGACGATGATCGATGCACCGAGATTGGCGAGCATCGACGAGGTGTTGCTGGTATTAAATGAGGTGTGTGATCCAGAGATCCCCAGTCTAACGATCGCGGACCTGGGTATTTTGCGTGAGATCTACGAGCGTGACGGTAACTTCGCGGTCGTGATAACGCCTACCTACAGCGGGTGTCCGGCGATGCAGACGATCGAGGATGATATCGGTAGCGCGTTAGCCAACGCCGGGATCGGCAATTATCGGATCGAGACACGCCTTGCGCCTGCATGGACAACTGATTGGTTGAGTGAATCAGGGCGCAACAAGTTGTTGGAAGTAGGTATCGCCCCACCTGCCGAAGCGACATCGGACAAACGCAAAATTCGCTCAGCTCGCCCGCTTATAATCCCGTGTCCACAATGTAAATCCTCGAACACCGAGCGTATCAGCGAATTTGGCTCAACTGCTTGTAAAGCGCTTTATCGATGTGTCGATTGCCGTGAACCGTTCGATTACTTCAAGTGCATTTAGCGAGCCGTTGAGTCATTGACGAGTCAAAAGCCGATGGCTGAATTTCAACAATTAAAGGTTGCCTGCGTACACAAGGAAACAGACGACGCATTGTGTGTGAGTTTCGCGCTGCCCGCATGCCAACAAGAGATATTTCGATTCTCGCACGGGCAGTATTTAACTTTTAAAGCCATGATCAACGGCGAAGAAGTGCGCCGCTCCTATTCCATTTGTGCCGGTGTCGACGACGAGCGCTTAAGAGTCGCAATTAAACACGTTCCTGGGGGCATATTTTCCAGCTACGCGATGAAATCGATCAATGCAGGAACGGTACTCGATGTGCTGCCGCCCGCCGGGACGTTCACGTGCGACTTGCATCCAGATAATGAAAAGCAATATTTATGCATTGCTGCGGGAAGCGGCATCACGCCGATTGTATCGATCGTTAAATCGATTCTGTCTCGCGAACCGAAAAGCCAAGTGACCTTGATTTATGGTAATCAACGAGTCGCAAGCATCATGTTTCGCGAAGAGTTAGAACGCTTGAAGAACCGCTACATGTCACGCTTCCAGCTGATTCATATTTTGAGTCGCGAATCGCGTGACACCGAAATACTGAACGGCCGGATCGACAACAAAAAGGGCGCGGAACTCGCGAAGCATTTACTCGATATTCCGGGCACAGATGAGTTTTTTCTATGCGGGCCAGAAGGCATGGTCTCCGAGGTTTCACGGGGCTTACGCGCCTCAGGAATTGACGAAGCCCGGATCCACTATGAATTGTTCGGTCGCTCGGCGGACGATGCTGCTGCAGTGGTTGAAAAACACCATGAAAGGGCGCGACGCCTCGCTGGCAAAATGTGTTTAGTCACGGTGAAATCTGACGGGCGTGAGACGCAATTCGAATTGAGTGCGGACGGCGAGAACATTCTCGACGCAGCAATGAATGCCGGTCTCGATCTGCCCTATGCCTGTAAAGGCGGCGTGTGCGCGACGTGCAAAGCGAAGCTCGAGTTCGGTCAAGTGGAGATGGATTTAAATCACGCGTTAGAAGCAGACGAATTGGCAGCAGGTTTTGTCCTTAGCTGCCAAGCGCACCCAGTCACGGATACCGTCGTGATCAATTTCGACTTGGCAAGGTAGACAAAGCTGGCGCGCTTAAAGTCCGTCGACCAAGTATTGGCCAAAGTCCTGGACTTTCACCCGCCCCGTGCGGGTTCTCTTATCGTTACTGTATTCGGTGACTCAATATCACAGCACGGCAACGTAGTTTCGCTTGGCAGTCTGTTCAAGGCGCTCGAACCGTTCGGACTTAATCCACGCCAGATCCGTACCGCCGTGTTTCGGCTCGCGAAAGAGGGCTGGTTATCGTGCGTTAAGCTAGGTCGAAGGAGCTATTATTCGTTCACAGAATTCGGCTTGCGTCAGTACGCGAAGTCCGCGCGACGTATTTACGCTAGCCAACCGATCGATTGGGATGGGCATTGGACTTTGGTGATGCCGGTATTTGCCAGTGGCGAATTGCGCGAAGAACTAAAACGGGAATTAAGTTGGTTAGGTTTCGGCGCAATGATAAGCGGAGTACTCGCACATCCCTGTGCGAACCAGGAATCACTCACGGAAACCTTAGAGGAACTCAAACTTGCTGATCAAACCGTCGTGTGGCGAGCTACATCGCAAGCAATCGGTTTCGACCATGCGCTAAAACGGTTGACCCATGAATCCTGGTCTCTCGCAGAATTGGACCTTCGTTTCAACGTGTTTATCAAACACTTCCGTCCCGCGCTAACGGCGCTCGAAAACGTCTCCGAGCTAAATACTGCGCAAATGTTCGAGTTGCAGACGCTGCTTGTGCATGAGTATCGGAGGATCATTCTCAAAACGACCGATCTGCCCGCGGAACTGCTGCCGACGAATTGGTCTGGAAGCGCGGCCGTCGATCTTACTGCGCGCCTCTATGATCGGAGCCGGGCTGCAAGCGCGAGTTATCTCGAGAGCGCATTCGAAGGCCCTGATGGTTTGCTCGGAAAAGCTGGAACCCCTTATTACCAGCGTTTTCGATCAGCGGCTGATCCGTAACGCTGAGTCTAACCGCCTGCGATACCGACTAAAAACGCGATCGTCTCGCCATCTTCCAACGTATCATCGATAAAGATCCGTTTACCTTTCGAATCAACGTACATCGTGCCGTTAGCGTTCAGATCATTGGTTCGCGGATCGATCAGCAAGGCCTTCATCTTCGCTCCGTACTTTTCGGTAATTTTCGCGGCGAGCTCGGACACTAAAGGTTCGTCTAGTTCAAACGAATCTCCGGCCAAGCCCGTGATTTCCTTGAAGTGCGAATGATATTCCGTATTGACCGTAATCACTCAGTTAGCCTCGTGCGAGCGCCCCGTCAGCTTCCAGAACGTCGGCGACGTCGCCGAGATCAAGTTCTTCAAGTTTCGCCCGTGTTTGCAGTCCGGAGCGTACGTCCCAACCGCGCCACTGGTAGTATTCATCCAGCACCGGTTCGAACATATCGGCAGCGACTTTCCCAGGGTACTTGCCTTCAGGGCAAGGTTCCCACATCCAGCGTTCGCACACCGTATCGTGCTCGCGCCGCATGCCGACTCGCGAATTAAACGCTTTCTCGAGATTGCAAATTCGTTCGCCATCGCGCATGAGCATTTCTGAATCATGCTCAACGCCAGTGATCGAGCGATAGGCTTCGCCGTAGTAGCTCTCGGGCATGTAGCCCGCTGGATCGAGCATCCAGTGAAACATGCACACGCCATACGAATTCAACAAAGCAACCTGATTTTCAATGATCGCCGTTGACGCGCCTTTGTAAGTTGGAACCTCTAGATCAGCTGCTTCAGGCCCACCAAAATAAATCTGCGATAGATCGCGGCGTTGAAATTTTTCGATTAAGCCGAGTCCTTTTAAGTGATCAGCGCCGCGCGAAGCAACGGCCATATTATTCATCCATGTCGGGAAGGGACGCATTTCTTCTGTAAAGCTCGCGCCGCCTTTGCCGTACATGGCGTACTTCATGAAGTTCTGGCCCATCATTTCGGAATAGCGCAACGCGCCCTTATACGGTCCATCGCCAAATAATTTACCAAACGGATTGGATTGGTAAACGATGCTTTCGACCAGCGCTTCAATATCATCCATGTTGCCCCATTCAAGGCTTTGGCTGTGACCGAATAAATTGGCCACGTCGTCATCGGAAATGAGACCGTGCTGTTTTATTTCCATTAAGAAACTGATCGAGCAACTGAGATCTTGGTTATCGATGCCATAGTCGTTCGTGATCTTGCCCCAGTGGGCGACTTCGGCCCAGTCGCGAACGTCGAGCGCGCCAGCCGCACTGCCCGTCGTTAAATACTCGGGTCGACGGAATGTTTCACCCACGTATTTTTTCGCCGCTTCTGATTCCGTACCGTCGATCTTGTATTTCGCATCGCAGGCAATGAAACAATCGGACGAACATACTTCAGAATACTTATGGAAGCGCTTCACCCAATTGTCGGAAGTGATCCCTTCGCCGCGAAATTTGTTGCCTTGGTTATTGCGCCAGAAATGACTGCCGATATGTTGGTACATTTCTACTGCGCCTAAGGTGCCGCGTCGCTTGAAGCCGTACACAGCTTCATTGGCGTCCAAACTTTGGCGGAAAACATCCGACCATTTCATAATGCCTTCTGGTCGCTTGATTTTTATTCCACCACTCCCTTGTACCGCGATCGCTTTAAGGTTCTTCGAGCCGAGTACCGCGCCGCCACCGCAACGCGCATGGATGCGCAAAGCGTCGGACACAACCCCGGCTATGCCAACTTGATTTTCGCCCGCTTGGCCAATTGACAGCGTATGCGTTTTAGACGGGTAGTCGCCTAAGTCGCGTTGCAGTATTTCGTGCGTTTCCTTCGTATCTTTACCCCACAAATGGCTGGCGTCGTGCAGCGACACTTCGTCGTTGCAGATGTGTAAGTAAACGGGCTTCGGCGCTTTACCAGTAATGGCAATGTACTCGTAGCCACTGAAACGCACCATGTATGGGAATTTCCCGCCGCCGGCAGAGTCGCCGAACATGTCATAGCACGGGCTCTTAAACGTGATCCGCCCTTTGACGCCGCTACCCGCACCGGAACCCGCGAGCGGACCGACGCCAAACACGAAAATATTGTCTGGACTGCGTGGATCGCAATTGATGTCGTGGGTGAGAAAGTGCTGCCACATAATCCAATTGTTGATACCCGACCCGCCGACCCATTTTTCAAACACTTCGTGTCCGATGATCTCGCTTTTTATTTCGCCGGTTGTTAGGTCGACTCGTAAGAGATTGCTTTCCATTGGCTTCGTTCCTCTAGGATTTAAGCGCCGGAGCTGATTTCGCCGCGCTCTAACATTGCTTGCATCATGCCGACTTCGTCGCGCGCCACGGGCTCTTCGCGCGAAAGCCGGTTGAACTCAGGTTGTTCTTCGTAAAAAAGTACTGGCATGCGGTTGTATTGTTTGCCGACATTGAGTAGCTCAGGGCGCGTGGAACACGCTTTAACGCACACAGGGTCGCCGCCACATAAGTCGCATTTAAGTAATTCCCCGCTCGGCGCCACGAAAACCACATCGAATGGACATCCTGGGACGCATTCCATGCATTGAATGCAATTGTCTTGATCAATGACCGCCGCTTGCGTCAACGGATCGTAGTAAAACGCGTCAGTCGGACACACTTCCGCACACGGCGGCGGATTTCCGCAGTGATGGCAAATGTCGGCGACGAATCCCAATCCAGCCGGGCTTGCTTTCGTTTGCTTATCGGGCGCGTGGTTGATCTGGATGCGTGATAGTTGTGGATTGATCTCGCCGTCCGGAGAATGCACTAAAGAGCACGCTACTTCACACACGTTGCATTCCGTACACTGATTGCGGAGCGCGAATAGTTTCGTCGTGACGTTAGGGATCTCGTCACCCGGTTGATACCAGGTCTCGCCAGTGACGAGTTCTTTCTGCGGAAGCGCGGACATATCGGGAAAACCTTGACTATGTCGTTCAGGATCTAATCGGTATGGCGGACTGATGTCAAGGATAAGCGTCTAATTACGCGCGTTGTCCTGGCTTGGCGGAATGACGTGCTCGCCATAGAATACGACATGCCTCGAGTAGTAGCGCCATTAAGTGGAGAGAAGTCAATGAGCGAAAATACCCCTCCAGAAGCTCTGGAACACCCGGAGCATGGACGGATCCCTGCGCGTAGATTGCTGCAGTGCATTTTCGCGCTATCGCCAGACGGGCCAATACTGCATCACCATCTAGAAGAGATGGCGATGCGAGAGGACTCGGGCACGACGATCTATGCATTTAATGGGGGCAAGCCGCTCGCGGAACGCAGCCGCTGCCAAATAATCCCACCGATGGTCACGAAGTTCCCGGTCCTGGACTGATTCGATGGAAATCAAAGTCCTGAACCCATTGGAAGCCTTCGCCGCACTAGACTCCGATACCAGCGCCACCTATGTCGATGTTCGCGCGGTTGCGGAATTCGCTATACGCCACCCTAAGACCAAGAAAATCGTCAACGTGCCCTACGTTTTCTTTCATCCAACGACGAAAGAAACTCACGCAAACGACAGTTTTTTGCTGGTTATGAATGATGTTTTTACCAAAGACGCGCGCTTAATTCTTGGTGCCGATGACGGCTCGCGAGCAACAGATGCTGCGGCGGCGCTGCAAGCCGACGGATTTACGAACGTTGCAGCAATGTCTGACGGCACCCCGGGTTGGCAAAAATATAATCTCGCGACGACCGCCGATAACCGTCCTGGCACGAGTTACGTCTCGTTGCTAACCCCCGCCAAACGTAGAAAGTAACGCGTAGCGCGACAAGGCTTTGTGCCCAATCACTCCGCTAATTCTGTAATCAATACACACTTGAGCTGCCTTTATGAGTGACTGGTTCGAAAAACGCACCTTCGGACAACTTCCCTCCGATGCGGCCGCGCGCTTCGGCGATCGCGAAGCCCTGGTCTTTAAAGACCGCCGTTGGACGTGGCGAGAATTCTCTGCCGAAGTCGATCGTGCGGCCAAGGCGCTGATCGCGCTCGGTGTCGAACCTGGCGAAAAGATCGCGCTGTGGATGAACAACAAGCCCGAGTGGCTGTTCTTAATGTATGCGGTGGCCAAAGTCGGTGCCGTGTTGGTTCCGCTCAATACGCGCTACCGCACTGAAGACATTCAATATGCCGTCACTCAGTCGAATACAGGAACGATCATTTCAGACGATCGCTCGGGCCCGGTCGATTATCTCGGTATGTTGCGCGAGGTCCTGCCGAACACTGACAACGGCGATCCGAGTGCGCATCAG
Organism: Pseudomonadota bacterium; assembly: GCA_027618655.1. Taxonomy (GTDB): domain Bacteria; phylum Pseudomonadota; class Gammaproteobacteria; genus UBA11873. The sequence continues at coordinate 17,445 of JAQCEL010000029.1, forward strand.
CTTGACGGGTTTCCTGATCTGCGCCGGATTGTGTTTGTCGGCAAGAACAAGCTCCCTGGTACCCTAACGTGGGACGAGGCCATGGCGCGCTGCGCGGAGGTTTCCGATGAGCTTTTGCGGCGACGCGCAGCAGCTGTCGATCCGGATGGACTTGCCCTCATTGGCTATACGTCCGGGACGACGGGCAACCCGAAAGGCGTCATGCATACGCACATCAATATTCGTAACGCCATGGAGCGTGCCGCAATTCTCGGTATTTCTTTTACGGATACGGAAATCAATTACCTGCCGATGTTCCATTTGTACGGCCTTGGTGAGGTTGCATTGATCTGCGTCGTCACTGGTGCGAAGCAAATTCTCATGGAGGCTTTCGAGGCTGAGGAAGCGTTACGTTTAATCGAAAGCGAAAAAGTGACAATCGCGCACGGCTTTGATACCCATTGGAAAGACCTGCTCGACCGTCAAGCCAGTGCACCGCGTGACGTCAGTTCTCTGCGCCTCGGCACCTTGCCCTCAGGGACCGACGCGACGATCCCGACTGCACTGCGTGTGCAGGATGTGTTTTGCCCCACCGTTTCTGGATTCGGGATGACAGAAATTTGGGCGTACGTGTCAGTCTCGTTTCCAAGCGACACGCCCGAGCAACGGATCTACGCATCGGGGATGCCGATGAATGGTGTCGAGTTTCGGATTGGCGATCCGCAGAGCGCTGCTGCATTGCCGCTTGGCGAAGTAGGGCAATTGATGGTCAAAGGTTATACCGTGATGAAAGGGTATTACGAAAAACCCGAAGCCACGGTAGATAGTTTTACCAGTGACGGTTGGTTCCTCACCGGCGACATGGCGAAACTTCGAGAAGACGGCCGTTTTGTTTTTCTTGGTCGCTACAAAGATATGTTGAAGGTTGGCGGGGAGAACGTATCGCCGGCAGAAATCGAAGCACGACTCATGGTGCTCCATGGCGTGAGTGCGGTCGCGATTGTTAGCTACCCGGATCCGCGATTGCACGAAGTAGCCGTCGCCTATGTGATACGTAGCGCTAACAGCGAAATCAACGAAGACGATATATTGAACGCATTACGCGGTAATGTCGCAAGTTTTAAGATCCCCCGGCACGTGTTGTTTGTCGACGAGTTTCCGATGACACCATCTGGGAAAGTCCAAAAAGTTAAACTTCGCGCGAGCGCGATTGAAGCATTGGGTGATCCCGGCGTAGCGCAAGCGTCCTAATAGAGGCGGAGACGACGATGACTTATGCAGTTCTTGCAACCAATCCAGAACGTCAGGAACTAGGTATCGCGCTTTGCACCATCACACTTAACGCGTCGCGAATAACACCTCTACATCACGGTTTGCTCCCGGATTGGAACGACAATGGATTGATCGTCACCGCGCAAGCCACCGCGAATCCAATGAATGCCTACAAAATGTTCGAGTTGTGGGATAAGGGTTGGACGTTCGAAGCGATTGAAGATGAACTCGCGAAAAGTGATGAATTCTTCTCGTGGCGTCAGATCGGCGCCGTGAGCGCCGGTGGTGAGATTTATGGTTACACGGGTGACGATGCATTCGATCATAAAAGTCACATTATCGGCGACGGATCGATCGCGATCGGAAATTTTTGCGATGGCCCAAGCCCGGTCGCGGCCATGGCCGAGGTTCTCGACGATTGCCGCGACGAACCGATGGCGGAGCGACTGCTTAACGCGCTGGAATCGGGTCGCGATGCGGGTGGGCAGTACGATCCGGCGCGCGGCCATGTTCCCGAAGTGTTTGCAACTTTGCTCGTTTTCGATGGTAAACAACCTTGGCCCGCCGTCGATCTAAGAGTTGAGCTCGATATGCATGCGGTGGCTAAACTGCGACGTTTATACGAACAAGCGCGGCGACTCGATCCGATGTTGGCGGCCATGTATCGAGATCCACCAAGCACGTTCGATGAGTATCAAGTCGTCTACGATATCGTCGACGCCCAAGTTTAGTTTAACGACGGCAGGGTGCTTTCGAATTACCTTGGTTGCGACGCAGAGGTGTCGAGCAAAAATCGATGAGTCTGGCGGTAGGAGGTCATTCGTATAATGCCCATCAGGCGAATCAACGCTCAGTTCCAGCAAAACTTCGCAACTCGGAGCATACCCGAACCCGAATTTTGTGGGCGCACGCAACACACACTGGTCGCCATATTCAAGCGTCGAAAAAGTTTCGCCCGATCGCGATCGAGGGTGGTGAATGTCGCTAAATTTGCAGGTATCATCCGCCGATCTGCGCTTATAAGAATCTATCCGTGTATACAGAATTCTATAATCTCGACGCTAAGCCTTTTAGCTTACTACCCGACCCCGCGTTCCATTTCATGAGCCCCAAACATGCGGCCGCCCTGTCCAAGATCGAGTCTGCCGTGAACAGCGATTTAGCGCTATCCGTGGTGGTCGGTGAGGTCGGTACGGGTAAGACGGCGCTTAACCGTCGGCTGCTCAGTCAGCTCGGAAACTTGATCACCGTCGGCCTGATCACAACCACGCATTGTGACTTCGGCAATCTCATGGAGTCTGTAGCGCTCGCTTTTGGGATCCCATTTAAGGATAAGAACAAAGTCGAACTCCATAGAGATTTTTCTGAGTTCCTGATCAAAGAGTATGCTGCTGGACGACGCACACTGCTAATTATCGACGAAGCGCAAAACCTTGATGCGGTTACGCTTGAAGAAGTTCGCTTGCTAACAAACATCAATGCTGATGATCATACCTTGCTGCAATTGCTAGTTATTGGTCAACCCGAACTGCACCGGCTGCTAAAAAGCCCTGGACTTCGCCAATTCGCGCAACGAATTAACGTACTGGCAAACTTAGAACCATTAGACGAAAAAGAAACGGCAGCTTACGTCCGACACCGACTCACCATCGCGGGCGGTGACCCTAAGCTATTTCACAAAAGCGCGCTCCGATTGATCCACTGGAATAGCGGCGGAATACCGCGGGTTATCAATACACTGTGCGAGCTCGCGCTCGTCTATGGCCATGCTGGTAACAAGCGAAAAATCGACGCCGCGTTAATCGCTGAGGTTGCTCGCGAACGCAATGATACCGGTCTCTACGGTAAATTGGTTTATGATTTGGACGTACTAAAGGCGACGGAATTCGCGGAAGCGCGGGAGAGCGAAACGCGCAAAATTTTGCGCATTCGAGAAGCGGGGCTCAATGTCGCCGAACCGCTTAGCGATCGCGCGCCCAAGCTAGCTAACCGCAAGACGCGATTCGATGTGGTCGAAGAGGGCGCGATTCCAATGAATATCACCGTCAGGATGGTTGGTGGCAGCCGAGCTTAGATTTTAACGTCGAGCAAAGCGACCGATCATATCTCTGCGGCGTTAATGATCGGTGCCGAAGCAGGTCAGGGGTAGCGGGTTCGGTACTGAAAGTTGCAAATCCACTTGGCAAATTCTTGTCGGGCTCACCCACGTTATTTCAATCTAGATTGAAGAGCTGCACTTAGTCCGTATTAGCTGTAGTCGCGATTCCTATACAACAAATTACTCGCCGGTTCCCGAAACGCCTCCTAACCGCGGCTCCGATTCCAGTCATCAAATTGATTTTTTCACCCGAAGCCTGTGTGTGATCGTGCGATACTTCGTGTCGACCTATGTTATGAGAAAAGCCGATGTGGAACTTTGCAACCGATCCTGAATTTCAACAGAAACTTGACTGGATGGAGACATTTATACGCGACGAGATAGAGCCGCTAGATTATCTTTTCCCCAAAGACGAGACCTACAACGTCAACAATGCGGCGCTAATGGCGATCTTGGATCCATTGAAAAAACAAGTTCGAAACGCTGGATTGTGGGCTTGTCATCTCCCGCCTGCTTTAGGCGGAGGCGGATGGGGGCAATTGAAACTCGCGTTGATGAATGAACTGCTTGGCCGATCATTTTTCGCCCCGACAATATTCGGAACAGCCGCGCCGGATACAGGCAACGCGGAAATTCTCGCGCATTTCGGCACCGAGGCTCAGAAAGCGAAATTCCTCCGACCGTTACTCGACGGGGATATTGTTTCGTGCTTTTCCATGACCGAACCGCAAGGTGGAGCCGATCCTAAAATATTTACTTGTGCCGCTTCGCGCCGCGGCGATCATTGGATACTGAGTGGTGAGAAGTGGTTTGCGTCGAATGCGCGTTGGGCGGATTTTCTGATTGTCATGGTGGTAACGGATCCGGACGTCACGATCTATCGTGGCGCCTCGATGTTTCTCATTCCAACGGCAACTCCCGGAGTCGAATTCCTACGCAACGCGGGCATGGCATTCGAAGATCCCGCACATGGCGCGCATGCGTATTTACGGTTCAACGAAGTTCAGTTAACTGATGCAGATTTACTTGGGAAGCCAGGTGACGCATTCAAAATTGCGCAAACCAGGCTCGGCGGCGGCAGAGTTCATCATGCCATGCGTACCGTCGGATTAGCGAAGCGCGCGTTCGAGGCAGTTTGCGAACGAGTGCAAAGTCGTACTACCCAAGGAGACGTATTGGCCGCCAAACAAATGGTCCAGGCCGAAATTGCCGATCTGTGGATGGAGATCGAACAGTTCAGACTGCTCGTGTTACAAACAGCGTGGAAGATTGATAGACATAACGATTACAAGTTGGTGCGCCAAGATATCGCGGCCTGCAAAGTTCTGAGCGAAAGAGTGATGGTGAGTGCGGCAAGCAAAGCGATTCATTTACACGGCGCACTCGGTATTTCCAATGAAATGCTGTTTGGCGAATGGTTGCTCTGGGGCTATGCATTAGGCCTCGCCGACGGACCCTCCGAAGTTCATCAAGTAACTGTTGCGAAAGAAGCGTTGGGTGTGGCCAAGACAATAGACGAGCTATTTCCGAGTAGCCATGTCCCAAGCGGGGCACGGCGGATGCAAGCAAAGTACGCCAAAGAACTCGAGCTTCCTGGTCATCGTCGTGGTTGGGTAAATTAGCTCGCGTCGATTGTTGGCACTGGTGATCGGAATTCGAAATGTTTTAATTGCGTCGTTGCTCGGCCACGGTGATCGCTCACCATGGTCCGCTCGGCCGAGCTGAAATTGCCGCCCAATACTAGCTTGAAACATGAACCCCCGAATATCCTTCGATGTCGAAGATGCGCTCGTGCAATCATCGCTGAATACCTATCGAGTTATTATTGGGTTAGTTCCGAGCGAACAAGCAACGACGTTCAGTATCGTTATAGCACTAGCTGATCTGGGCACGATATGAGTTGACGAGTACCATCATTGAAACATCACTATTGGCGAGGACAGTGCAATGCGCCTATTTATCGTAGCAATGTTGACGAGTACGATCTTGTTGTTGCCGATAGGTGGTCATGCGGCTGACATTCCCAAGAGCGAATTCGGCGCGAACGACGAAGTCGGAGCGCTTAATCGTCTAACCGACACGAGTAGATTGCAGATCCTGTCGCGGATCACGGGTGGCAAAGTCTACGATCTCAGCGTCGACACCTTTCCTGGCATGCCGGGGCTCGTCGATCTCGGCATGGGCGATCCCGATTTTCATATGTGGATGACGCATACGCCTGAAGGTCTTGTCATTGAAGGTATCTCACCAGGGGACGTCGAAGGCGATTTTGCGCTTTACGATGACGCAGTGATCATGTCGAATCACACCGGCACGCATATCGACGCGCTGAATCACGCTGGTTACGGCGAGAAAATTTTTAACCAATTCTCAAGTGCCGATCATCTCGGCAATAAAGGGTGGCGGATCGCAGGCGCAGATAAGATCCCGCCGATCATCACGCGCGGCGTACTGATTGACGTTGCCATGCAAAAAGGCCTCGATGTGTTGGTGGATTCGTACGAAATTACGGTCGACGATATCGTCGCTGCGCTCAAGCGGCAAACGGTATCCATTGAAAGCGGCGATGCGGTGTTCATTCGTACAGGCCGCATGCGTCATTGGCCTAAGCCGGATTTATTTGTACCGCGCGAGCCAGGTATCGGGATCGCTGCGGCTAAATGGCTGGTCGAACAGGGTGCTGTATTGATTGGTGCGGACAATATCGCGGTGGAACGGATCCCGGTCACTGGATCGCCCGTACATGCCTTCGTGTTCGCTGAAGCAGGTGTGTGTCTCGTAGAGCTCGTGTGGTTGGAAGAACTTGCCGAAGATAAGATCTATGAGTTCGCGCTGATCGCTGCACCAATAAAAATTCGCGGCGCGACGGGGTCGCCGATGCGCCCAATCGCGCTACCGATCGGTCCGCGATAAGTCACATCTCACAGATTACATGCCGTTCGCAATATTCCTAATCGCAGGTCTGCTGAGATGCCAGCTCGTTACCGATTGGAACGACTGACCGATCCGCAAAGCGCAGTGTTCTTGCCATGGTTGGGCCACGATTTGTATTCCGAGCGGTAGACCGGTGCGCGACAGGCCACAAGGGATGGACAATACGGGTTGCCCGGTAAGATTGAATGGACAGGTCGCGCTAACGATGGCGGGCAAAACGCTCAGCTCGCAATGGTTGACTATTACGGCCCGTGCCTCGAGCGGCGGCGCGGGGATCAGCGAGCCCGGAGTGATCAAGGCGTGATACCCATCCAAGGCATTTAAGACGTCACGCTTGAGCTGCGCTTTCGCGCCGCGCGCGTTAACGTAATCTTGTGCCGTGATGGCCTGTCCTCGTTGCAAATACTTATACACTTTTTCTCCGTATTTTTCGGCGCGTCGGGCTAGGTGTTGAGCGTGCCAGGTGGTCGCTTCTGCCTGAATAATTGCATCGGCGATTTGCCAAGCCTGCGAGAGATCCGGCAGTTCAATTCTTTCTAGCTGCGCGCCGCGTCCGCGCAAAACGTCAAGTGCTTGATTCATTGCTGCTTGCACTTCCGGATCCGTCATTTCAGCAAAGAAATTCGTGGCCACCGCGATCTTTAAATCAGACAGGTCGTCGATCGTTGATGACGACAGATTTGAGGCAGACCTGAACGGGAAATTCTTAGACGCGAGATCAACTGGGTCGTATCCCGCAAGGCTATCTAAGAGTAATGAAGCATCGTGCGCGGTTCGGGTCATCGGCCCGATATGATCCAGGGACCACGCTAACGGCACTACACCGTTGACACTAATTCTGCCAAACGTCGCTTTGAGCCCAGTGATGCCGCAAAATGTCGACGGGATCCGAATCGACCCGCCCGTGTCAGTGCCTAATGCCGCCACGCATAATCCTGCTGCTACCGCGACCCCGGAGCCACTGCTCGATCCGCCCGGCGAATGCGCCGCAGACCAAGGATTGATCGTCGGACCGAAGTATTCACTCGGTACCAGCGTCGCAAACTCATTCATGTTCAACTTACCAAGCAGGATCGCGCCGGAGGATGCGAGCCTTTGGATGACCGTGGCGTGCGAGTCCGCAATATTATTTGCGAGCAGTGCGGACCCGCAGGTCGTCGGCAATTCGCCGACATCGACAATATCTTTGACGGCTACGGGGATCCCATGGAGCAGTGAACGCGGACCACTATTCATGATTTCGCGCTCGGCTGCTCGGGCTTCAGCGAGCGCACGCTCGGCGCAAACTTCGATGTACGCGTTCAGCTGAGGCTCGAGTTGCTCGATTCGATCAAGGAACGCGGCGGTTAATTCTACGGGGGATAGATCGCGGCTGGCGATACGAGTTGAGAGTTCGGTGATAGTCGAGAAACAAAGATCTTGATCCGTCATGGCTTGCTACTCCGATAGCAATTGCAAGGCGCCCTCGCCCCGACGGGCTTGGACGTGGACCGCAGACATTGCTTGCTCAGAAATCTCCTGTATCTTCGGGCGATCGGTGCTACGGGCAAGATCTATGCTACGCGCTCGATATTAACTGCGAAAGAACTATGTATTTAGTACGCAACCTATGAGGACACGTCGATGGCTCACCTATCACCGAACGCACCCACGGTCGATGCAGATGGACATGTGCTTGAGCCGCGCGACACCTGGATTAATTACTTGCCTTCGAAGTATCGCGATCGCGCGATCCGTATCGAACGTGATCAAGCAGGTGACGAAGTATTGCTGTTCGACGGCAAGCCGCTTGAAGTAGCGCGCAATCGGCTCGCGACCCTAGGTGGGGTGGACATGGACCCGAGTGAGGTTCTGCGGCCCGGGCGCTATTCCTACGAAGATGGTTGCCCTCTGGGTGGCTATGATCCGACCGCGCGCCTAAAAGTGATGGATGCCGAGGGTATCGATATTGCGTTGCTCTATCCGACGATTGGTATCTGTTGGGAAGGTCATGTCTGTGATCCCGAACTAGCTCACGCTTACACTGAAGCGTACAACCGTTGGTTAGTGGATTTCTGCAGCGCGGCACCGAAACGATTAGTGCCCGTGGCCCACATCAACTTGCTCGATATTAAGCTCGCAGTCTCCGAGTTGCAGCGCGCTCATGCGGCTGGCTGTCGCGGCATATATATATCACCGGATTTGTTTGCTCGTGGGCAGAAGCGATTCGATGATCATTACTATGACCCATTCTGGGCTGCGGCAGCAGAGCGAGAATTACCCGTTGCGTTTCATGTCGTCGTGCGTGATCAAGCGACGACGAGTTACGTTGACCCTTATAATGGCGGGGGCATTAGCTTCGGCCTACTCAATTTTGCGTTTCTCGCGATCGATGTGATGGGTGCTTTTACAGAGCTGATGTCTGCCGGTGTGCTCGAACGATTCCCAAAGCTCAAAGTAGCAGTGCTGGAGACCGGCGCGAATTGGATCTCCGCGTGGCTTGATCGTCTCGATCACAAATACGAGGTTATTCGTTCAGTCACACGTCTAAAAATGAAACCTAGCGATTACTTTCGACGTCAATGCCTAGTGTCCGCGGATCCTGATGAATCGATGACCGCGGAAATCGTTCGACATGTCGGCGCCGCGTATTTTGTCTGGGCTTCAGATTATCCTCATATCGATGCTTCGATGGGCGTGGTTGCTGAGATGCGCCGGCATTTGGCAGTGTTACCACAAACCGATCAGCAACTGGTTATGGGAGGCAACGCAGTACGCTTTTACGGCTTAGACAAATAGTTTCGCTGACGCCGGCAAACGCCGCGGTTTGCGGTCCGGCCCCAAGCTACCATTCGGCGCCTAATACCCAAATTAGATACACTTCTCTAAAGTGCGTATCAGGTTGATTAGACGGGAACAAAGTCATACGGTTCGGGTACCAGAAATAAAAACAACCGTCGCGGATTTTACGTCGCAGTGGCGTTGATACAATCGCAACTGGCGGTAGGATCCGAGAAATAATGCGCCTTCGCAATCAATTTGGCGCCGGCCGATGGCGTAAATTGAAAGGAATTGCTACGAGTTCGACTCGAAAACAGCGATCTCCGACGTGCTGAACTACACTGGTATGAAGCGCACGGGATCGGGAAACGAAAAATAAAAGTGAAAAGATTTCTGGACTAACGCATATAGCAAAAGCGAAATCAACGTACATCTTATGCATCGACGATAGGGATTGCGATGATCTGGAAAAAGGCAAGGTGTACCTGAAGGTCAGTGACCCGAAAGCAAAGCGCGACGGATTCATTCGCGTCATTGACGAGTCCGGTGAAGGCTACTTGTATCCAGAGTCGTATTTTGTCCCAGTAGAAATTCCTGCCGAAGCTCGTCAAGCACTAGGCGCCTAACTCAATGAACCGACATTACGTCTAACCAACTGTCCCTTGACAGCGTCTTCCTTGCGCTGCCGCTCCAGTGAGCCACCGTCAAGAGCAGCTGAGCAAAGCGTTAGGCGGAATTAGTCGGAAACGGAACGCGCAGATACTATAACGCTATGTACACAAAACTGGTTGTAGAGTCGTCTGACGCAGATACCGATATTTGGTTGGTTGACGAAAATGGACACCCCGTGCAACAAGCGATTGGATCTCTCGAATCGCACGTACTGTGCGGAAAGTACTACGTGACATTCGGGCTACGATCGAAACAATGCTGTCCGATAAACTTATCGGAAGAGATCGCATATACACAAGCGGAACTTGAAAGATTGGGAATGTGCGCAGTCCCAAAAGTTCTTTTTCCGGAAGACGAAGGCTATGTTGAGTACGATATTCCGTAACTCTAGTTGCTCAACCTGACCGTTGACAGAATCCTCGTTGCGCTATCGCTCCAGTCCGGTTCTGTAAACGGTAGGTTAGCTTCACGTTGAGGGCGTAGGAAAATCCCATTGGAGATTTTGATGAAAATTTCGGTCTCGCGAGATGCGCTGCAACCGACGATCTCAACCAAGGTAATGGTTTTGCGACTCCCGGATTGGGTGATTTTTCGATCCTTCGGATATTTTCAAAAACCTCGTTAGGGTTCGCATTGCGTGGCAACCGATTTATCAGATACTTTGGTCATCGGCATTTCTTCGACAGCTCTATTCGATCTAACGGAGGCCGATAGTGTTTTCAGAGAGCATTTCGAATCTGATCGCGACACGGCTATAGAAAAATACCGGAAATATATGCTCGAACGTGAAGATGAACCGTTGGAGCCAGGTACGGGAATGCCACTGGCTGAGGCGCTTCTTAAGCTGAATCAATATGAATCGGACAGCATTCTACCCCTCGTTGACGTAGTCGTAATGTCAAGAAACAGTCCCGAAACTGGGGTTCGAGTGTTAAATAACATCCGACGGTTAGGGTTACCGATCAGCCGGCATGCATTCACCGGCGGCGAATCCGTTGTAGATTACATTGATGCGTATGACGTCGATCTATTTTTAACTACCGACGTCAAAGACGCGCAACGTGTAATCGACGGCGGAACATGCCCTGCGGCAATTGTGAAGCCCCCGCCAACTAAAGAATCGAAAATTCCCGAAGGGCAAGTGCGGATCGCGTTCGACGGCGACGCAGTGCTATTTGATGAGAAGAGCGAAATTGTATTTAAGGCCGATGGACTTGAAGAATTTCATCGGACCGAAGACGAAAACCAAGATATCCCAATGCAAGATGGACCTTACGCCACACTTCTCAGGAAATTGGCTCGACTACAAGATCGGCTACCATTCAGCGTGGAGTTTTCCCCCGTCCGGATCGCAATAGTTACGGCTAGGAACGCACCGGCGGAAATGC